>SLQE01000410.1 GCA_007131635.1 Bacteroidota bacterium
CCAGCTTCTTCGCCATCATATCCTGGTACTCACCCGTCACCTGTGCACGTGCCTCCTCGAATGTTTTTACCCGGGCCTGATCACGATCAAGAGTTTTCACAATAGCAAAGTGATTACCCGATTGGAAAGGTTTACTCACTTCGCCGATCCCCTGGGAAAAACCAACTTCCGACATCTCATCCCGGTCGGCCTGAATCATACCGGTAACGCCGCGGTTTCGTCTCATACCCGCTCTGACGGTATGTTGAGCGGCAAGTTCTTCCATGTCCGCTCCGTCGATTATTTTCCGGTATAATTCCTGTGCGAGACTATCCGTCCGAACCACGATTTCACAGATATTCACCCTGTCATCGAAGGTATACCGTTCTTTATGTTCTTCATAAAACTCCCTGAGTCGTTCCTCGGAAAGATCGATATTCTCCCAAACTCTTTTTTGTTCTATATAAAAGATGAGTATACCGTCACGATATTCTTCTATCTGGTTGGCAAATTCCGGGTATGATTTTTCGATATCTTCTGCCTCTCTCTGAATTAGTAGAAGATCTTCAACCCGGCCAATCATTGTACGAAGTTGTGCCGGTATCAATCGCCTGCCGGTAAATTCAGGGATATTTTGTATCTGCTTCGATGCCTCGAGTGCCGTTATGGTATTCCCTGCGATGGACATCAAGGGCAGTTGAACGACAGAAACATCCAGTGAATCGTGCCATGCGCGGGTATCTGCAAACCATTGCGTATCGACGGCTTCAACAAATGTTTCAATATTTTCCTCATTGCGTTCGAATGAAAATTTTCCCTTCAGTTTGGCAACAAATGTATCCTGGTCGTCCTGCATATACCGTTGCTGATATTGACGCCTTAAATTATCTTTCATCTCTTCATAGGTTTCCGGAGGTTGGGTATCCGTTACCTTGATGATATGATATCCGTATTCGGTGCGCACGATATCCGAAATAACTCCCGGCTCCAGCGAAAAGGCTGCGATTTCGAAGTCCTGAGGTAAGGATCGGCGCTGGATCATTCCAAGATCGCCTCCGCGTTCGGCGCTTTGCCGATCTTCGGAAAACTCATAAGCTGCTTCCTGAAAATCCATACCGACCTGTAGTGTATCATAAATCTCACGGATTCTGTTGAGGGCACGTAGCGTATCCTCAGGACTCGTTCCCCGTTGAGCAAATATCATGATATGAGACACGCGTATGCTTCCTGGAACGGGTTTTCGGTCCTGTAATTTGATGACGTGATATCCGAACATGGTTCGGGCCGGTTCGCGTGTGTATTCGCCGACCTCGAGTTCGTAAACAGCATCTTCAAAAGGCTTTACCATCATACCACCGGAGAAATAGTACAGGTCTCCTTTGTTGTTCTGGACACCCGGGTCTTCCGAGTATTGTAATGCCAGTTGTTCAAATGGTTGACCTTCGTCAAGTTTCTGTATTACCTCCTTTGCTCTCCGGTAAGCAAGCATTGTATCGGTCGGTTCCGGATTAGGCGGAAGACGAATAAGTATGTGACTCGCTCTTAATTCCTCGCTGCGTCGCCTGTACATTTCCCGCAAAGCCGGTTCGACCATCTCACGTTCGATAAGGAATGCTGCAGCAAGGGTTTTCCGGTACTCTTCAAGCTCATTCTGAATTTCCGGTTCAGCGTGAAGTCCGGAATCGTATGCATCTTTGATTTTCATTCTGAATTTCACAAGCAGATCGAGAAAATCTTCCAACTCCTCGGTCGTGGCTTCTTCGCCACGTTCCCAACCGCCGTTCAATCGGGCAAATGTCGCCTCATAATACTGTAAAGTCAGAGACTCATTACCTATGGTAGCAACAAGGGTCTCAGCATGGTGACGGGTACAGCCCGTAATGAGTAGTAAAATTAACGCGGGAATAATAATAATGGCTTGTTTCTTCATAGCACGTACATCTCTCCTGAGGTAAATAGTTAATGAATTCTATAATTATTGCTTAAACATTATAAATTAACAATTTAAAGGCAAATTCGCAATTAAATTCGCGCCCGGCGCCTGTAGCGCGGTTTCATCATCTCAAGCTCTTCGCGTACTCCCTCCGGTGCGCGCGTTAATAAACTCACAATAACAACGATTATCGCGGATAATGTGAAGGCGGGTATAAGTTCATAGATCATTTCATTGAGATACGAGGTTTCTTTCCATATAATTGTAATCAGAGTTCCGGAGATTATTCCTGCCAGAACACCCCACTTGGTTGTGCGCGCCCAGAACAAGCTCAATAGTAACGAAGGTCCAAACGACGCACCGAGTCCGCTCCACGCATATAATACAAGCCAGAATACCTGGTCGGTTGCAATTTCGAGAACGCCGAGTGCGAGAGGATCTACCATGAATGCATCGATCGCCGATGCATCCCTGAGAACTTCCGTCAATCCTCCGTAATTGAGTACCGCAATCACCGGAATTACCAGCAGGGCAACAATCATAAACATCGCCTGCACGACATCGGTAAGCGAAACGGCGAGAAATCCGCCTACCATCGTGTACAGTATAACTATCAATGCCGTTATAATAACACCCGTTTGATTCGAAAAGCCGAATGAAGCAGCGAACGCTTTTCCGCCCGCATCGAACTGCGCCGCAACGTACAAAATCATAAAAATGACAATCACTATACCCGAAGCAAGGCGGAGCAGATTGGAGGAGTCCCGGAACCTTGCCGCGAAGTAATCCGGTACGGTCACATTATCGAGCCGTTCGGTATACCGGCGTAACCGTTTCGCTCCGTAAAGGAACATAAACAATTCAACGAGGGTGTAACCGACTATCGCCCAGACGGCCGAAAGACCCTGTAAATATGTCATACCCGTCACACCGAGAACAAGCCATGCACTTCGACCGGAGACCACGGCACTCAGCGCGACCACAAAGCTTTTCATCTTTCGCCCACCGATAAAGAACTCCCCGATACCGCCCGATGAAAAACGGGCGGAGTACAGACCTATAATAATCATAAGTACGATATAAAACAGGAATGCAAACACCGTCCAGGGATCGGCCGTCACTTCAAAGGTTTGGTATTCTTCCATTGAAAAAAATGTGCTGATTGTTTTACCGGGTTCGATAAATTAAATGATATTTCATCGAAAAATCAAATACAAACGGCGGGATATAAAAACGAATAATGCAGCACCGCATACCGTGCCGATCCGGCTCCTTCAAAAGCACCTTATATATCCACCCATGTTTTCTTATCATAATTTATCGGGAGTGACTTCTTTTTAGAGATTCTGGATGGTCCGTATATACTCACAACTATTCCGGCGTACACTGTTAGGACAATGGCCTGATAGAGAAGCGTTTTATCCATCGGAACACCCCACGACAACGACATGAGATTCCAACCGAAATTATAGAACAGATGTAAAAGCGTAATGAGCACCATATTTCCTTTTGTATTATTACATACCCACGTCATTATGACGGATATGGCAATGCAATTATATGCAAATAACCAAAAGGACATAACCTCCCACCCCAAACCGGTAAACCAGAGAGGCAGGTGCCAGAAACCCCACACCGCTCCAATCACTAACGATGCCCACAATGCATTCATTCTCGTTTGCAGCCAGGGAAGTGCAAATCCGCGCCAGCCCAGCTCTTCCCCCATCGCACCGGTTATCAATGCGAGAATGAACATCGCCGCCAGCATAGGAATCGTTACGGGATCCATTGGTTCTGCGGGAGGTGTTCCGTCAATCAAATGATAGAGGATGGCCGCTACCCCTGCCACGAACAAAGGAGAAATTGCAACCAGATACCAGAAAGGGGATTCCTTCCACATTGTCCAACGGCGAAACAGGTCGCGAACCCCGCCGGAATGCTTCAGAATGAATGCGATTACAATAAAAGCAGCAATATTTGGTGTCCACGATCCGAGTATGAGAAACGGTTCAACCGGTATTTCAACATCGATGATACCGTAATTATTTAGAATTGCGACTGTAGCGAATAGAGCGACAAAAAGTAAGCTGAGAACGAAGAATAGTACAAGCGGCTTGTTCGATTGATAAGCTTTTGTTGCCATAATTAATCCTTTTGCAGCTATGTTTCCGGTGATATTTGATTATCGGAGCACGTAACCTCTTCGTTTAGGATTGTACAGAATATCAAAATCGGTATGGTAGGATGAGCGAAAAGGGCGGTTTCGACTTGCAAAAACCTATATTCATGGAATAGGTCTGCTTAATCGGATGAAACCCTTGGTCTCGGAGCAGGTATTCCATACAACATCCCTTCGGCACTAATGTCCTCATCAATATCCGGCCATCGAACACCATGTCCGTCACCGATTATCTCAAAATTCGCGCGCTGTTCAGGGGTTGCCTCCGATAATCTCCACGACCAGACAATTGGAACACTAATAACTCTCCCATCAACAAGATAAGCTATAATCTCATCCTCTGTTATCTTTATATCTTTTATTCTTACCTCATTTGGATTCGCCGCAGTGTTCATACCATGCCTCCCTGATTATTATTATATTTTCCTCAATAATCCTTTTTATTTTCCTTAACTCATTCGAGGTAAAACCGTAGTTCTTACTTAAAACAATTGGTTCCAACCAATACTTACAAATCCTCTTTTCTCTCTGAACATGAATATGCATCAGTTCATTACAATCAAAACTATAAAAGAAAAAGCGATATGGACCATCTATTTTTTTTACAGTTGGCATTTTGTATTGTACGGTTTATTATTAAATTTTTCAACTATGGGCTCGCTCCAGAAGGTTTTAGTCTGCACTGGTAGTGTAGATAGCTCTGAAACCGCGTCTCTTTAACGCCAGCGCGAAACCCATCACAGGATGAATATCGCCGGCGCTGCCGAGTCCTGCGGCAATTGCCGTCACGGAATTAGAGTCATCCCCTCATATAATCGAGCCGCTGATTTTTGTTTTCATAGTATCACCCTAATTTTTAAATACGTCCAGTATGGTAGTATAATATGACTCAAGAGTAGGATACTCGGACCGGTTAGCTGCATACTCACGAAATATTTTCAGCAAAGGATCCAAAGAACTTACACCTCTTGATGTTTCGTATTCATATTCACGTATTCCGGCATCTTCGCTTTCAAGGTAGGCAAGATGGACGGTAATCGCTCTGATGATGAATTCGTTAATACATTCTTCCCACTCCCCGCAAATCTCTCTTCGTGCAACATCTGGAATTTCATCAAACCTGCAAGAGTAATCTTTAATATATTCCCAATATTTTTCGGTTAAGGGATTCACGAACGGATGACTGAACTCATGCCGGATTATATACTTTAAGTAGCGTTCATCGCCAAACACGGGGATGTTATTTTCAATTCTCTGTGGTCCCATTGTATTGTATATCTCCCGCTTATTGTCGGAAAGTAATAATGAATTTCCGAATCCCACATGACCATAAAGCGAGACCAGGTTTATTGTGTAAGATTGCTGTTGTACTCCGTAAAATGTTTCCAGTTCGGTAATATAATCCGTTCCTCCGATAGTTCTGATTGTATTTTCTATAATCTTCTCATAATAATTTTTGTGAGCGATATAAAAATTATTAAACGAGGATACGTTAGCGAAATCTTTAAGAAGGGTTATAAAAACAATTAAAGAGTCCAACCCACCGGTACGGCTCAGTACAAATTCGTCGGGGAGAATATCTGTTCTCAATTGTAAAGAATTATCCGTGTACAGCATGACATTTGACGGTGCACTAAAATTAAGCATCCTTGGCTGTAAACTTAGTCTGTCAAACATTTTTATAATCGGGTGATCTTTATATGGTTTGAAGTATTCCAGTACATCATTTTTGTACTGTGATGTATCTTGAACCATTAAGAAATCAAAAACGGTTGGATATGAACTTATCAATTGAACTATTGAAATGAGCTCGACTTGCGGAATTACGGCTATACGAATTTGGTTATGTACACGCGATATCTCATCAGGAAGATTGTAGGGTTCATCGGCATACAGGGTAGTTGCGCTTAAAATAATAAGCGCTAACGTAATTATGTATATTTTTCTCATTTTGTAAATACCTTGTTAATTAACTGACATGTTAGCATAGTTGAATTTTGCTCTCAGTGCAATATACTCCGTAACCAGATAGGGCCGGTCTGCACTTCTGCTGCAAGGATGTTCTCCAGAGCAGAAAAGCTTCCCATTCCTGCCCAGCAGATGAGTTCTATATTATAGCCATGATTTTTGCGGAGTACTCCTGTGGTCTGTACATACACATCTCACTGTGGTTCAGGCCTGCAAAGCTTTCTATCTTTGCCCCAGGGATTGTTTGGATAATGTGTGAAATGCCATCTTTCAGCAAAGCAGCTTCCTTCGAGCCGTGCCAGTAGAATATGTCGGCACCACTTTTTACAACAGAGTCAGGCAAAGTGTAGTTAAACCCCTCTTTATGTGCTCTCTTAACGGTATGTGTAGATATACGCGCCCATGCCTGAAAAAGCTCGTCAGCAAGGGGACCTTTGACAGCGTAGCGATGGATATTGATACCTTTGCGGGATAACCAGGCTATAAGCTGAATCGATAGTAGATGGAATCGTGCATAATACTTACTGACAGGTCGGGCGGGACTCCCGTCGATTATAGCCTTTCTTACGGAGACTTTGCCCAAAGCCAAAATTTCCATGGTGACCTGGCCTCCCAGTGATAGGCCACATACACCGTCCACCTTGCCCTCATAATTGGCGATGAGAAAGTCGCTTATTTCCTCAGCGCATTGACGTAGAGATGTGAAATCGTCTTTTGACGCTTCGTCGTGACCAGGTAGCACAGGTACGATTACCCTGTAAGTGCTCTTCAGTGTTGTAATATGTGGCAGCCAATTAGTCCAATTTCCACCCAGACCGTGAATCAGCACTAAAGATTTATTTGCTTTGTTGCCAAATTCCATAATCCGCATAGTTAAATCACTTTTCGGTATTAGCATTTAATTCGGTAATTATATTTAACAAAACCTGGTTAAATCCATCGGGCTTGTCAAGATTTGCAATATGCCCTGCGCCTTCGAATGAAACAATTCTGGCCTTTTTATTTTGGGAGACAGCTTCTATGGTGGTTTTTAAAATTCGATTTATGTCTCTGTCAAGTTCACATTGAATCAGAGTATAAGGAACTGGTAAAGTCTCAATTTCACTTAAATAGTTATAGTTTGCCAAATGATATCTTAAATGTGGTATAGCACCTGAAGCTTTCAGGAACATCTGATAAATAGCTTCTCTTGATTCCTCATTTATTCCGGTTTGCTTGGCTATAAACTTCAGATACTTTTGCTTGATAATTTTAATCATCAAAGTATCGAAAGTTTTTACCAAAGGTGCTGAGAATTTGGGTAAATTCATTTGTCCTGTTGTACCAAAAGTTGTGATGCTCAAAAACCTATTCTTAAGTCTTGCGACAACCATGTATCCGACTACACCACCTGCTGAATTTCCTACATAGTGAATATTATGTAGGTTTAGATTGTCGATAAGTTCTATTATATCATTAGCATTATCTTCTATTGAATACAGTTTCGTTATGTTCGGTGATGGTGTTGGTGATAAGCCATGCCCCCTCAGTGACAAGGAAACTACTTTGTACCTATCAGAAAAAAATTTATGCTGCATTTCAAATTGACTTGCATTCGCTCCGGCACCATGCACAAAAAGTATTGTTTCCTTGTTTGACCTTCCAGTAATAAAATGTTCTAATCTCATCTGCTACTATCCTTTTTATTAATTCTCTCCCAGTTTGACGTCATTCTGAATCCGGTCTCTTCATCTTGCTCAAGTTCAGCGCTCCATCGGTATGTGGTTGGCCACTGCGTAAACATCGGTTCCACCCTGTAGATTAACCGAACGGAGAGTTTGCTTTCGTTGGGGATCCATCCGCCCGACGGAATCATATCGAGCATCAACAGACTACCCGAGCGTACCACCCTGTACTCTCCACGGATAAATCCGGTGCTTGGATCTCCCGATATCTCAAATCGTCCTTCTGCCGCATCTCCTGTGAAAGATTCAAGGTTTGGGAAAGAGGGAGAAAAAGCCAGCGAAACGGTATGTTGATTGTGGGTTCGGGAGATTCTTTGTATTTCCGGCATGTTTCGGTTCAGCGTCATCTCTATGATGTGATCATCATGCCGGACAGTGAGTTCATCATTCAGAGGAATTGAAGGGAGCACTCCGTCAAATGCAGGATTCAATGTTGCAATAAGCGGATCCGGACAATACCTGACAAAGGACATTCGGGTAAAATCGATGGGCATGGGCAGTTTGTCAGTAACGTGGTTTCTCCCGTTGATCCTCACGCTAATATCGGTGTTGTTTCTTCTCACAAAGTAAAAGTCGTGAAGCAGAATCATCGGCATTGCCGACGGATTTTCAGCCGCCATCCCCATCGGCGCCAGAAGTCCGAACGGTTTCCGGGTTCGGGTGCTGTGTTCTGCAATTCTCAGCTCAATCAACCTCCCTTCGATATCCTCAAAACTCACATCCGCTTGTGCGCCCCGCTCATTCACTTCAAAAAATGCTCCCGTCATTTCCCGCTCTATCATGTTTTCCAATCCCTGACCGGCGATATCGTATCCACCGGGGTCAGGTGATAGGGATGGCTGATGATACACATCCACCTTGCCGTCGGTCCGCCAGGCGATAACCAGCATGCCGGCGCCGATTATCTCATCATCAAACAACTGCGGTTCGAACCCGATATAAAGACTGTCGGGATCGTTTTCAAAGTTGATTAGCAGCAGCCGCTCCATCGGGGTGATGTTTATTTCAAACGGATTGATAATCTGCACATGCTCACCCGTGCTGACTTCACCATACCTCTCTTCATATGGCGCCGGTGTGATCTCCTCCTTCATCATTGATACCGGGGGAGTATGCCGTACAAATCCTAAAACGATAAATATCAGAATAATCACATTCGGGATACTCCCAAAGCGCGCATCCTGCCAGAATGCAAATACAAGGATTTGGGAGAGAATTACACCGATGATTGCGGGAATCCACCAGGAACTCACATTCAGCAGCAATAGCACACCGGAGAGGATCAGCATGAGGGCTGCGATCAGCCATAGCAAGCCCCAACCGCGGCTGATGGGCAATGTCATTTCGCTTATATTTGCCAGCCCGAATGCTTTTACGAATCCCATCAAATGGATGAGTCCGTGTAGTATAATGATAATGATTAAAACTGTTTTCATTTGTTTTTAATGCTCCGTATTAAATTATTTCACAATCCTGTTCATCCACTTATCAAAACCGCCAGCCGATGAGTACCTGGGGCACAAATACCACAATATCAAAGGGTGACTCACGGGATGATTTTTCCTCCAGACGCGGCCAGTCGTGCTGTGCCCAGATGGGATGGCCCAGGCCCGGCATCACGTTTAGTGAGAGATGTGAGGTCAGGTCGAACCGGTATCCGAGCCGGTATTCTATCCACAGCTCGAACCCTTTGTAGGTTCGCCCGTCCACGAACGATTCGAAATGGTTGTATGCCGGCCACAGTTCCACTTCAACGGAAAGGTTGCGCCAGAGATAATAGCGGTAAGAGGGTATAATGGACCAGGCGTTGCTCTGACCGGCCGGGTCCACATCTTCGTTTCTCCAGTTCTGGAAGCCGATGCCGAGTCCCAGTTCGCTGCGTCCGGATATCCGGTATCCGGCCTTGGCCATGTAAATCCGGGCTATCGGGGCGGTCAGACTGGTTTCTACAGACCACTTGCGATCAATCTGCGCCGGGGTGACGGCTTCAGAAGTATCCTGCATCGCCGTCACGGTATGCAGGTTTCCGACATCACCAGACAGCATACCGATCGCCAAAAACAGCAATATCATATCTCCGATCCTTTCAAAACGAATACTGCAGCACAGCATACCACGCCGAACCGGCACCTTCGAAAATCGTCCCTTTTCCACCGACAAATATCTGGGCGACTGCCTCGAAATCCAGATCGGTCATGATAGAATATTTTATATTCGGCATAAAAAACAGGGCGTCAATATCGGGGAGACCCATTACGGCAAGCCCCCCCGAGATTATTGGTGAGAACGGATGATCCGCACTTATGGTTAGGGCAAACTCGGAAAACATAATGTTATCGGGTCGAAGAGGTTCTGTTATAAGAAATGCATCTTCCGTAATTCTGCCGTGACCGCCGTTGTACAATACCTCAAACACACCGAACGTCCCGCCCGCAAACATATAGTCGAGTCCGGCTGCTGCGACAACGTTTCCCCGCTGTCTGCCGGGAATCTCTTCGAGATCGTAAAACCATGTCGCTTCTCCTTTAAAACCTGCCTGACCGAGATTACCCGCCCAGCCGCCGCCGAGCGCCAACCGGTTCCGGTAATATCCTGCGATTGCCTGAAAATCATATTCCCAGCGATTCAATCCAAGTTTTGCCGCCGCAACCATATCCCTGCTATTTTTAGCCGGACTGACGGCAATTTCCGCACTCGACATGAATCCGAAATAATGCTGAATCCTGACGGCATCCGATCCCGGTCGCTCTACATAATCGAAATCGAAAAACGAGTATACATTGAAAAGATCGTTCGGATTGGACACGAGGTTGATTCCCCAGTTCACGCGCTGGCGTCCGAGTCTCACCCTCCAATTCGATGTTCTCCACCCGACGTAGAAGCGATCAACCATCGTGTGACCAAGCCATGCACCGTCCGACAACCAGACCCATGACATATCTGCCAAACCGTCGTCGTGTCCGAAGATATCTTTTACCTGAGGGAGATCTTTGAAATTCTCATTATAAAATAACCTGTTCCGACCCTCGATAATGATATCCGTACTTGGCGAAACATCCCACCTGAAGTTCAGACGGTTGTGAATGAGATTGCCGAAGGATGGATCCGAGAAATTGCGATCGAGTTGCACCGATGGCATTGCTTTAATATAACCGCGTAGGCGGATTGGCGAATTATCCCATCCATGTGCCTGCTCGATAAAAAAGAATACACACAAGATAAAGACTATTGCTCTCAAGATAATTTTTGTTTTCATATATCTTGTTCCCTGAATGAATTACCGATCTTACGCAAAACGAATTTGATATAAAAATTGAGTCTGTGATTTTTACTCATAGCCGCTTGATTCATAACCGTACCCCTACTATCAACTGAGGTTCAAAAATAAAATTACCTAATTCCTTAAAATCCGGCCACTTGTTTTGACGCGCTACGCCAAATCCCAAACTCGGTTGTGCCAGGACAAAAAAGTTTTGACCGCCGATCATTAGATCAAACGAATATCCTATTCGAACACTCGTCCATAATTCAAATCCTTTATATGTCCTCCCATCTATTGAAGAACGAAAAGGATTATAAGCCGGCCATAGCTCTATCTCGGTATGAAGTCCTCGCCATAAAAAATGACGATACCCAAGAAGTAAAGTATAAGCATGAGACCTTCCCTGGTCGTTCTTCCAATTCTGATATGCAACACCAAAAAGAATTTCGCCTGATTGACCTACGGAGTGTGAAACCTGCACCATATAAATTTGTGCCCCAAGCGGATAAGTAATGCTTGTACCTACAGCCCAGAGTTTCTTGCTCTGGCTTGTTACAATTGGATTCTCATCAGCATACGAGTTTGCTAATGTAAATCCGAGATAGAATAAAAATATACAGATCCTATAATAATGCAACATAATTAGTCCAATGATTTTGGTTTCAAATAAAGAGCCTACTCCGTGGCATTACCTGTCTTTTCGTAGTAGCCTCAATAATCATTCTTCAATAAAAAATATTCAATACCCGATCACTCCTGTCTCACCGCCTCCGCCGGAACAAGCTTTATCGCTTTAATTGCCGGATAGATCGATGCCAGTACTGCAAAGAACACGACCAGCACCGCCACCTGAAAATAAAACGCTAAGGCAAGTTCGGGATAGACAAAATGCGGAAATCCGACTTCACGGAGATTCTCGCCGCCGATGGCCGACAGATCCACACCCCGCTGTTGCAGAAAGCTCACCAAACCGAAGGATAAGACGAGACCGATCACCCCGCCCGTCAGCGATAAGAGTACCGTTTCGATAATAACCATACCGAAGACTTTGATCTTCTTCATACCGATGGAGAGAAGCATCCCCAGCTCCCGCGTTCTTTCGAAGATCGACATAAGAATTGAATTCAGTATGCCGAATGCGACGCCGAACAATATAATTGCAATAATCCAGATGACACTTTGTTCGCCTACTTCAAGCTGAAAACGAAGATCAGGGGCAAGCTGATCCCAACTGCGAACCGTGAGTCCCGCATAGGTGTGTTCCAGTTCATCGGCAATTCTTTTGAATGCATCGTTATCATGTAAGAGCACCGCTATCTCAGTTACCGCGTTCTCATCACCGATCAGTTCGTTTATGTCTTTTGCGTGAACGAATACCATACGTTCTTCATATCTTTTTCCGATCGCATATATTCCTTCTATGCGAAACGATGAGCTTATCATCTCACCGTGTATGTCCATAAACGTCAGGACGATCCTCGA
>SLQE01000045.1 GCA_007131635.1 Bacteroidota bacterium
GCCGTTGCCGGCTGCAACAACAGGGCGACAGATGCAAACGATGCCGGTAAATGTGCCAGTGCATACGCGATCATGGCTTGTCCCCCGGTATGCGATACAAGAGCTAATCCGATGAGGACACTCCATCCGTACAATGTATAAGCAAGGAGTTGATCTTCGGATAAAAATGCAATAATGAAAAGCGCAACGCAGGTGATAATTCCGCTCCACATCATCGTCACCGATGTTGAGAACATCGAACGGACCTGTTTGATCGAGAGAATATATCCGGCGTAGAAAACAGCGGTCAGTAATCCGAGTGCATCACCCAGTACCTGTTGTGGTCCGAGTCCAAAACTAACGCCGATGAGTAATGCCGCACCGCTTAAGGCAAACACCAATCCGAACAGAAACAGCCGGGAGATATGTTCTTTGAAAAGAAGCCACGCTCCGAACGTGACGAAAATGGGTGCGAAGTTTGCAAACAATGTCGCATTGGCAACGGTGGTGAATACAATAGACCAGTGCCAGACTGCAAGGTCACCCGCGAAAAACAAGCCCGCTAAACAAACCCATTTCCATTCATACCGTGAGCGCGGAACTTTCGGTTTTTGTCTTTGCTTTCGCGCCGCCGTTCTGATATCGATTTGCGACCAGACCCATAGCATGGGTAGGGCAAATAAGAGGCGGTAGAATGCGGTGGTGACCGGTCCGGTTTCGCTCAGTCGGACAAAAATCGGCGCGAAGGCAATGCCGATGGCTCCGAGAAAAAGTACCGGCAGCGCGAAGGTCTTTATGTTGCTTTCTATTTTCAATTATCGTAAAAATATCATTCGTTTTCTGTCGGTAAAATTATCAGCACGGAATACATATATATACAATCCGCTTGCAACTGTTTCACCGTGATTATTCTTCCCGTCCCATTGAACCGTATAGAAGCCGGTGCTTTGTACCTCATCAATCAATGATCGGATCTTCTGGCCAAGCATAGTATAAACATCGAGGGTAACCGGTACATTCATATAACCGGCCGGTATGCTGTATTCTATGGTGGTTACCGGGTTGAAAGGATTCGGGTAATTGTCCGACAGGTGAAATTCTTTCGGGTGGAAAGAACTATGTTCCTGCATATATTCATCCGAACCGATGAGTAAAACAAATTCCCGTTTCCCCACGCCTGAGAGTATCCCGCGCAGGACAGAATCGCGGATATCATAGCGCTTACCCGTATTTTTTTCTATGAGGGCTACCCCGTAACCGGGAAATGCATCCAATCCGTCGATGAGTAAATCCGACGGTCCTTTTGATCGTGATGCGAGTTGTATAAAAAAAGAAGAGCCGTCGCCGGTTGCTCCGGTGACATCTTCCACAAGATAGGTATGTGCCGTGGGAAGTTCCTCATTGTGTAAAACGATGCTCACCTCTTCAAAGTCGCCGGGAGGTGCGTATTTTCTGAATCTATCGATGTCTTCTTTTTCGGTGTCAACGAAATGCACGTGAACCGGATTGGATTCATTGCCGCCGTGGATAAGCGAGAGTGTGAGGACACGTGATTCCGGCCTTGCACCATCGGTTTTTTCCGGTGCTCTCATTCCGGGAGGGTAAGGGATCTTTAAACCGTTTAGCCCGGTCCTGTTAAAAAAGTAATAACCTCTGAACGGTACAAGTTGCTCGCTTTGTCTGTATTGGTTATTGAACTCCCATAATAACTCTGTTACCTGATTGATTTGTCTGATGTCATTCCACGATACGGATTCATGAAAAGGATTTGAAATGATATTCCATCCGTCGTGAAGCTGTATAGTGTAGGTGTTATCGGTATCGAGTGTCACATGTTCTGTCTCATCCTGAAAGTGCACACTGCTTCTGCTGAGGATCCAAAATCCTCTCCCGGGAGCAAACGTAAAACGGTCGGATCCATCGTATTCGAGCAGGTAATTCGTCGGTTGCCCGTTATCGAAGTATGCCGTCCAGTCTTTTCGGGGTGTTCCGCTTAAAATATCCGATACGTGATGATTCCCGTTCCCGGGAAATCCCACCATGCGGTAGCTCGTTATCTCATCGGCATTACCGAAGGTGAGTGAGTGCTCCACCTGTACTTTAGCCGGGTACAGAATGAATTGATCGCTTATACTATAGAATGTGGTGTCGGCAGTATCGGTAAGTTTAATACGGGATCGGATAGATGATGATTGAGGGATCTTCCAGTCGTAATGACCGTCTTCCGCATTGACCGATGAGTCGATAGTGATCCAGTGATTGCCGTTATCGGTTCTGTACTCTATTTTGATAAGTTCGATATCGACCGCTTCCCATCGAATAGTATGCAAATCATTTTCTTTCCATGCATCGCCTTCAGCAGGAGAAATGATCGTCAGAGATTTTCGTGTCTCAGTCGTTGTAAAGCTCCGGACATCCGACCATAGTCCGCTGCCGCCTAGGTTGGTAGCATTGACTCTCCAGAAATACATCTGACCTCTGTCGAGATCCTCAATGATGTATGATGTTGTTTCCAGATCCGGAATGAAGATATCCGACTGTCCGGTAAACGCTGCATCTTTTGATATTTCCAAACCGTAACTGGTTGCACCCGGTACCTCGAACCAGGATAGTTCGATGGGAAATCGTAAATCCGTAGTGTTATCTTCCGGATTCGCAAGTGTCGGGGGACCCGGGGGCACTGTAATAAAATCGATATTTCTTATGTCACCGGTAACAGGTTGATCTATTGTCGTTTTTTCAGGATCAAACAGATAACCTGACCTGCCCGGTGTAATGGTTATACCGCTGGTTTGGAAGGGGACACTTGTAAATTCATAATGTCCGTCGGGTCTTGTCTGCACCGAGTTGGTATACGCGCCGGTGGCGGAGACGGTGATCCCCTGCAGACCGACATCGTTTCGTGTTATTCTGCCGGAGATCGAAAAAGTAAGGATATCGGCCCTGAAATCATCGATACGAAAATCTTCCGTAACCGGACCTTCGATTGTCAGTGAGGTAGGTGTGAATGTGTATCCGCGCAGCAGTGGTGCAATAACGATATCCGTTGCACCGTGGGCAACGTTGACAAAGGTGAAATCTCCGTTTTCGTTTGTTACGGCCGTTGCTGAATGACCGCCTTCGGCGGTAACGAGGACATCTTTTAAGCCGGTACCGTTATGTACTACTCTGCCTGTCAGCGTATAGGTAAAACTTGTGGCCGAGAAATTGACATCCACAATATTACTTTGTACGGGACCTACTATCAGAACACTCGCCGGAATAAAACCATATCCGTCAATTGACGGTGA
>SLQE01000268.1 GCA_007131635.1 Bacteroidota bacterium
CGCAGTACAACGGGTGACAGGCACATGCGATTTGAAGTAGGAAAAATCTCCGCGGGTGAACAACGTTCATTCAATGCATTCCTTACCGTCGATTATGAGAGGGAGAAATTCGAATCGGAACCGTTGCAAAAAATGCAGCGTGAAGCGATTGCATACTGGAGTTCAAAGGCAACGTTCGATTCCCCGAACGAAATGTTGAATCATCTTTTCAGATGTTCACTATCGGGATCGCGCATTGCGGTCTCACAGGCCGGGAAAATGGACGGTAGCATATGGCAGTACAATCTCGAATGGGTGCGCGACCAAAGCATGGTGGCTATCGGAAGTTGTATGTCCGGCCTGACGGATGTAGCCGAAGCACTCATAAACCGGATGTTGACGTATTCTGTCGATGAGGAGGGAGGTACCGTCGAGTCCAGTCGTTTCCGTCCGCCGGAGACAATGGAACTGGACCAAAACGGCGAACTACTCTATACGATCTGGTCACATTGGATGTGGACGGGTGATGATAGTATTATTCGCAGACATTGGGAGAAAATTCAAAAATTAGCTGAGTATGTACTCCAACCGGTCTTCCGCGATCCGGAGAGCGGCCTGCTGAAAAATTCGCGGGAGTACTGGGAGCGCGATACCTGGTTTGGCGTAAAAGATGGATATGAACTTACCTATCAGTTCTGGAATATTCTCGGCCTTGAGAAAGCCGCGGTTATCGCCGGGTATATGCACGACCACCAAAAAGCAAAGCGTTGGAATGATGCATCGGAACTGATGAACCGCTCATTTACCGGACATCCGAAACTATCGTTGGTTGAAGACGGACGGTTTATAAAACGCCGGCTTCCCGACGGAACGGTACAGAGGACGTTCGAACCCCCGAACCGTGCAGCCATGCCCCCGGGTATGCCATTGCAGGTCGAGCCGGTATCGTACTGTGATCCGGATGCATCAAGTTCACTGCCGATCGCATGGGGTTTGGTCGATGCAAAAAGTGAATTAAGTCTGAAGACCCTTGAATCCCTCGAACATCTCTGGAATCAGAGATGGGATTTCGGCGGATATGCCCGTTACGACGTTACGTCCGAACCGGATTCTCCAGGACCATGGCCGTTTGCCACTATGTTTATAGCGCGTGCATATCACGAAGCCGGTAACTACGAAAAGGTCTGGCGTGCGCTCAACTGGTTAGCATCGGTACAAGGTTATAATGCCGGTTCATGGTATGAATTCTACGGTGACCGGCCAACCCCGCCGTTGCCGCCGGTTGGTATCGTCGTCTGGACGTGGGGAGAGCTTATGATGTATTTCATATACCATCTGCTCGGCATCCGTCCCGGTAAAGATCACGTTACCATCCGTCCGCGACTATTACCGGGTCTCGATTGGGTGAAGGGTAAAGTTATGCTTCATAATCATGAGGTCTCATATAATTTTATCCGGACCGATAAAGAGCCATTCGCTCTCGTTGACGGAACGAGGCAGGAACTCATGGATGGAACATTACTTATACCAATACCTCAAAAAAACATCTCGGTCGAGATACATTGCTCATAATAAATCGATCTTATACATAAACACGGAGAAAACATAATGTCGCAAAAAGCAATCCTGACAACAGTCGTCGGCAGCTATCCTACACCGCAATGGCTAAGGGTGTATAATACTTCGGAGAGTTTACGCGATGCAATGATGGTTGTGCTGAAACTCCAGGAACTCGCCGGTATCGATGTGATAACCGACGGCGAACTCTCCCGATGGGATATAAATCACCCGGAAACAAACGGTATGATAGATTACTTTATTCGGGCTTTCTCCGGAATACAGCTACATTTGAGTCGTGCGAGCATTGAATCCTTCCGGAAACAGGAGGGTATGTCTTACCGTGCTAAGCCAGCGGGTATGGTTCTCGAAGCACTCGGAGCCGGGACGTTAAATCTAATCGATGATTTTGGAAAGGTCTCCGAACTGACTAAAAAACCATTGAAATTTACGGTCACGAGCCCATATATGCTCGGCAGGGTATTGATCAACGAGTACTATGGTAGTCACGAAGAATTGGTACTTGCCATCGCCGACATTTTAGCCGACCAGCTCGATGGGCTTTCTGCCGATGTGATACAGGTCGATGAAGCAAATTTAACCGGACGTCCGGAAGACGCAGCTTTCGCCGCCAAAGCTATAAACAGAGTGTTCTCGAAAACCAAATCAAAAAAAGCGGTTCATCTTTGTTTTGGCAACTATGGCGGACAAACCGTACAGAAAGGCACCTACGCATATTTACTGGAATTTCTCAATTCCCTTGACTGTGATCATGTAGTTTTGGAGATGGCACGTCGTCCGAAAGAAGAGCGCGATATGTTGCAGGACATAAAAAAAGAGATCGGACTCGGAGTGGGAGTGATTGATATAAAAGACAATCAGGTAGAATCTCCTGAAATCGTCGCACAAAGAATTGAGGATATCGCGCAACGTGTCGGGCCGGAGCGGATCAAATACGTGCATCCTGATTGCGGTTTTTGGATGTTACCCAGATCCGTCGCCGACGCGAAAATGCGTTCACTGGTTGAAGGAAGAGATTTATATCTCGGGAAATAAAAGTAAATATATATCTAATCGTTGTTTTAAGGTGATACTATGAGAAGATCGATCCCCTTACTTATTTTCATTCTTTTATTCTTATCCGTAATCCGTGCATACGATTCACCGCAGGTCTTTGACAATAAGGTCCAGAGAACGGTAATACTATACGCGGAATCGGTGCCGGATGAAACCATTCAGCAGATTCAAAATTTTCGGATAGAGATTATCTCGCGTGTGCGGAATAATCTGTATATCATTGCAACTGAAACCGAACGGGATCTGTTGCGCGAGCGGGGACTCAGCTTCACGGAAGTTCTCACAAGTGACGATGAACTGACTCTGTACAAACGTGCGATGTACGGTGAGGATATGAAATTATCCGATGTCTATCACACGTACGATCAGATACTGACAAGTATTCAGGGGCTCATTGATGAGTACCCCGGGATTATATCGAAAGAAGTCATAGGACAAACACAGCAGGGAAAACGGGATATACACGCAGTTAAGGTGTCAAATAATGTGCAGGAAGATCTGGACCGTCCGGTTATCTTATTTACCGGTGCAATTCATTCGCGGGAGCTTGTCACGCCGGAAATCTGTCTCGAACTGATCAAGCGTCTGATTACCGGTTACAATAAGGATGACCGTATAACAGAGTGGTTGAACAGCTTTGAGATCTATTTTATTCCGGTCATCAATGTCGACGGACACTATATCGTAACGCAAAACATCGATCCCCGCTGGAGAAAAAACGCCCGTGATGCAACCGATGACTGGAAGACCGTCCGGTACCCGATGGGAATCGATCTTAACCGGAATTACGACTTTAATTTCGCCCGGGGTGGTTCCAGTGATCCGGAAAGTGTGCGATATAGAGGAGAATACCCGTTCTCGGAATCTGAAGTACGGGCAGTCAGGTCACTTGTAGAACGTATCCGGCCCGTCCTTTCAATCAACTACCACAGCCAGGGTGAGGTGATTTTCTATCCATGGGTTTGGCGCGATATGCACGCTCCCGATGATAAATTATTGACGGAAATTGCTCAGGGTATTGCGGATCAGATCGTTACCATGGACGGCGAAGGAACATATGATATTGCCTATGGAGCCGGAATGGTCGGGCAGAGTTATCCCTGGTTATACGGACGATATGGGACCTTCGATTTTATCGTCGAAACCGGAAGAGGTGCGCATATTTTCCCGCCCGATGAGGTTCAAGGAATAGTTGAAGCAAATCTTCCCGGTGCATTCCATTTACTCGATCGTGGCAAGGGTCCGGGCCTGACCGGCAGGGTAACGGATGCGAATACCGGTGATGCATTACACGCAATTGTATGGTTCCCGACCATCGAATCTGAAGAGGTCGACCGGAGAACAACAAAACCGGCAACGGGCCGCTACTACAGATTACTTTCTCCGGGATCGTATTATATGGTCGTGATGGCTGAGGGGTATGAAACAAAAGTGTACAGAGAGCTGGAAGTGAGAGAAGGAGAATGGACTGAACTGAATATTCAGTTAAAACCTGTGGTTAAGTAAAATACTAATGTCTTTTTATATATTATGCCGAATCTTTTCGATCGTGATATCGATTGCCACGAACTGCAAAAGCGGGTCGGTGATATTTCTCAAATAGCGGGTGTCCGGCAGTTTACGTACTGTCGGGGCAGGGAAGCAGGAGTTCGTGCGGCGGAAGTACGAACCGGGTCCGGTTTACGGTATCATGTCATCCTCGATAGAGGTTTGGACATTTCCCAGGCTGATTACAAAGGAATACCACTGAGCTGGCGATCTTCACACGGTGACGTACATCCTTCATATTACGATCCGGTCGATTTTGGTTGGGCAAATTCATTCGCGGGTGGTTTGATGACGGGGTGCGGACTGACCTACCTTGGTGCACCATGTGTTGATGACGGTGAGAAACTCGGGTTACACGGCAAAATATCCAACACCCCCGCAGAGGATGTCAGCGTATCTGAAATAATACAGGATACAACCGGCAGCTTCGGGGTCTCGGGTACAGTCCGCGAGTTCTCTTTTGCCCGGCATCATCTTGTTCTCCGGCGATCGATACGATCCGGACTCGGAGAGTCTGCCATCCACATTAAGGATTCTATCCGGAATGAAGGTAGTGCACCCGCTCCCTTTATGATACTTTATCATATGAATATCGGCTGGCCCCTCCTCGATGCCGGATCGAAATTATTTCTGCGGGCATCAAAGACTACACCGCGGGATCTTGCGGCAGAGAGAGGAATAGATCACTGCAGAACAATTGAAGAACCGTATGATCGATATGAAGAGCAGGTGTTTTATCACGAGGTTGTTGCGGATGCTGACGGATATGCACACGCGATGCTGGTCAACCGGAAACTTGGTTTAGGATTACTGGTCCGGTATCGGAAACAAGAACTCCCTAACCTGATCCAATGGAAAATGTTGTTGAAAGGATATTATGTGCTCGGCATCGAACCGGCAAATTGCCTGGTCGAAGGGAGACAAAAGGAACGTCAGCGTGGCACGCTCAAATTTCTCGAGCCGGATGAAGAGACCCGGCATGAGCTGTCAATTATAGTTGTTGAAGGTAACGATTTGATCGATAAACTATTGAAAGAACATTCTCTGAAATGAACCAAAAGAAAATACGAATAGGATTAGTCGGTGTCGCTAACCACGGGAATACAATCCTGCAGGCGATTATCGGTTCGCCGAATCTGACACTCGTATCGTGCTACGATGTGAATGAAGAGGCAATGAAAGAGGTTTCAGCGCGATATGGTATACAAACCACTCCTGATTATGATACTCTCATACAGGATGAAACCATCGATGCGGTCGCTCTGGTAACGCCGAATCATCTTCATCTTGAACAGGTCGAGAAGGCGGCAAAGAACGGAAAACACGTGTTTCTTGAAAAACCGATTGCAAACACTGTCTTGGAAGGAAAAGAAATAATCCAAATAATGCGGGACGCGGCGTGTATTCTATCGGTCGGGCATAATACCCGCCGGAAACCGTCCTTCCGGAAGGTTAAAAAACTTTTAGATAACAATGTTATCGGTAATGTGGTCGGTGTCGAAGCGAATTTATCCCGGCCAGCCGGATTGCAGGAGGGACTTCCGGCATGGAAAGCGGATGCCAAAACATGTCCGCTCCTTCCGATGATGCAGCTCGGGATCCATTTTGTCGACACGATACGGTATCTCATCGAACCGGTGAAATCCGTATCCTGTATCGCCGGACAGGTTGCTATGACCGGTAATGTGTATGATTCGACGGCTGCGCTTTTGCATCTGTCATCGGGGATTCCTGCCGTTTTATCTTCATATTATGTAGCACCGGAAACATACTTTATGAAAATATACGGAACGTCGGGTATAATACATTGTACCAACGAGCATCTGCGGGTTGATGTAACGAAAGATTATAAGAATTATTCGGTGTCTGAAGATGATTTCCCCGATGAAGGAATGGTCAGCTATATCGAAGAGATGACTGAGTTTGCAGATTGTATTCTTCAGAATAAGGAACCGGAGACGGACGGTGCAGTCGGATTGGAAGCACTGGCGGTCATTGAAGCTATGATGCAGTCGGCTGAAACCGGTAAATATGTTTTTATCGAAGATATTTTAACGTAACGGAGAAATAAACAAATGAAAAAAGTAATAACGCTGCTCGTACTGATAGTATGTGTTTTATCTTTTAACCGGCAATCAGCAGCTCAGCAGGATCCCATTGTCTATGTGCCCGTTGTATCGAGTGAATTATTCGTCGTCGGTGCACCGAATCCGCAGACTGGCTTGTTTTATAGCAGAGATGACGGACAAACCTGGGATCATACCGGATGGAAAAATATTCGTGCATTCGGCGTTGCGGTGGATGCGCATTCAAACGGTGACGTTATCTATATCGCGTCGGGGAACGGAGTTATCAAGACAACAGACGGCGGCGACTCGTGGCGGGTGATGACCGATTGGCGCGTTACCGAGGTGATGGATGTGCAGGTTGATTATAATGATCCCGATCACGTTTACACTGCCACTGCATATGGTGTCTTCAGATCGGTCGATGGGGGGTGGACGTGGACAGAACAAAATGACGGGCTATTGCAAACATTTTTAACAGTAATTGTTATGGACCGAAAAAACCCTGATATCCTCTATGCGGGAGGTGAGAGCGGATTGTATCGGAGTACCGACAGAGCCGAAACCTGGGAGCATATCGAATTCGACGGCAAGCCGGTACGCGCAATTGAGCAAAGCATCCATTCTCCTGAATTGTTTTTGGTCGGAACAGAAGATGACGGGATATTCCGTTCCAATGATTATGGCGCGACCTGGGAGCGGGTCCGGAACGGGTTACAACATGAAACGTTTTATACGATACAATTCGATCCCATCGATGATAATATTATTTATGCGGCAGGTTACGATACCGGCGTTTATAAGTCGGTGAACGGAGGTACAACATGGCAGCGCTTTACAAGCGGATTAACAAATCGTAATGTACCCGCGGTTGCCGTTCATCCGAAGAACAATAATATTGTATTTGCAGGTACGAACGGCGGCGGATTATTCCGTTCAATGAACGGCGGCAGAACGTGGCAGCATGTCGGGATGAAGAGCGCGGAAATTTATTCAATAAAAATCCAGTGAAGACGAGTGACGAAGAAAGAACAAATAATGGCAACGTTCCAGCGTGAAACCGGACACGGGATCGTGTGGCAGCCGCGGCTTTATTACTGGTATTACGGGAACAGTTTGCAAAATAAAGTTCCCGCGGGATATACGGACGATACCTATATGATGTCATTTGCGGAAAATTTCCCCGCGTATGAGGGGTCTGTCCCGGAAGAATTAAAAAATAAAACTATGATCGATGTGTACCGGACTCTTGATGTTTCTCCCCGGTATGCGGACGAGATCCTTGGTGTGCGTTTGATCAATTATACTATCGGAGATTCGGACGGTATAGAAGTGACTGAAGAGCGAACGGGAGAGCGACAGCGCGTCATAACCACGAAAACTCCGAAAGGAACATTGCGTGAAGTTATTGTGCAGGGACAGCATAAAGAGTTCCCGGTAAAAGGTCCCGAAGATTATGCCGCGATGGAATATCTCCTCGGGCATACGAGTATTCAATTCGATGAGAAGGCTTTTCGTATCGCGGAGCGGGAATTCGGTGACGATGGTGTTGTTACGGCTATGCTCCCGCGGTCGCCCGTGCAAAGATTGATTATTAATTATATGGGTCTCGAAAATACAATAATGGCGCTGCATCTTCATAAAGCTGAAACCGAAAGCTTTATGGACGTCATTTCGGATTGGGACGATGACCTATATCGTATCATTGGAGATGCCCCCGTTCAAATTGTCAATTTCGGCGAAAATATCGATGCGAATTTGATTTCTCCGAAATTATTTTCGAGGTATCATATTCCATACTATAACAAACGTGTGGATTTTCTCCATCAGAAGGGGAAATATTGTCATATTCATATGGACGGATCATTGAAACCGATCCTTCCCTTTATAAAGGAGCTTCATTTCGATGCGATAGAAGCGCCGACGCCGGAACCGCAGGGAGATGTAACCATTCCGGA
Source organism: Bacteroidota bacterium (assembly GCA_007131635.1). Lineage (GTDB taxonomy): Bacteria > Bacteroidota > Ignavibacteria > T3Sed10-11 > T3Sed10-11 > T3Sed10-11. The sequence goes on from SLQE01000268.1 coordinate 8,186, forward strand.
TCTGAAGCAGGCGCTCGGTGATAAAATACTGATAGACGGGATCCCCGCTCTTTTATTCGAAAAACAATATAGCGTCGATGAACTGGTCTCGGCAACAAAACAGTTGCTTGATCTGTTCGGGGGTAATATTATACCCGGCGTGTCGGATGAATTACCGCCGACCGGTGATATTGAACGGAGTTATATTGTGCAGGATTTGATTGCGAAATCATATTCATAAAGGAAATATACTATGTGTTATAATCTCAGATATATCGTTGTTTCGGTTATATTATTAATCTTATTGATCGGATGCGGAGAAAAGCCGAAGAGTGAGTACGAGCTTGCATTTGAGGAACGTCGTGAACGGGTCATAAACTACTTTGTAGAAGAAGACCTCAGGTGGAATTACCTCGGCATCGCAGCAAAAATACTCAACGACAGCGATGTCGAAAAATCGCTTGCTTCGCTGGATTCTTTGCTCTCACAGCCAAGCGGTGATATGTTCTGGATGTATCCCTCCTTATCGATGTATTTATTCACGAAAGACAGGCTTCCGGAAGATATCCGGAAAAAGTATCGTGACACATGGCGGACATACACACCATACCGCGGAGACACGGAGAATCACTGGGTTATGTACTATGTTTCTCTCTATCTCGCGGCGGAGGAATGGCCGAATGAACCGGGCGAAGCATGGTTCAACGGTAAGTCCTCGGAAGAGAATAAAGCGGAATCGAAAGAATGGATCAAGCATTGGATATATACAACAACAACCATCGGTCAGGGGGAATTCGATTCTCCTCATTATATGACCGTTTTTCTCGCTCCGATGTTTATGCTCTATGAGTTCGCAAAAGCACCCGACATGAAAAAACGCGGAGAGATGATGATCGAATACCTGCTTGCCGATTTTGCCGCCGAGTATCTGCGCGGTAATTATTGCGGGGGCCATAGCAGGGAAGATCATAACAGTGCGATAGATCCGCGAAGATCCGCGATGACCGCTTTCGGGTATTTATTCTTCGGGGATACCGAATATACGGCGCGAGGTGAAGCACTTCACGAAGCACTTAGATCGACCGTTTACACCACAAGGGGTGAAACACTTCTGGCGGCGCTTACTTCATACCGCATGCCGGAGATTATATACCACATTGCAACAGACCGGAGCGAACCGTATGTACATACCGAAACAAAAAGAGTACGTAATGTCATACGGTACGGCGACGAACGAAATCCGCCCGTTTACAAATATAATTACATGACGCAGGATTACTGTCTCGGATCTCTCCATGGAGGTATTCTCCAGCCGATACAACAACACACGTGGGATGTAACATTCGATTCGCCGCTGCCGAATAATACTGTTTTTACATTGCATCCGTATTATTCTTCCTATGAACTTGGTATGTTCTTCCCCGAGCACCAAAAACTTGTTATGGAAGCGGTGGTCGCATCGAAAGGAACCTATAACAAACCCGATAAATGGACGGGCGGATCTCCATTTGAGCGGACGATGCAGCATAAAAATGCAATTATTGTTCTGTATGATATCGAACCGGGAACAACGTTTGAACATATAGACGGATTTTTCCCGAAAAATCTTTATGAACTGATCCGCGACGAGAGCGGCTGGATATTTATGCACGGCGGCAATACCTACATCGCATACTATCCGTTGCAGGAATATGACTGGATAGAGGAGGATGTTAACTGGCGCCTTCGAAGTCATGTATTGCGGAACGGATTGGTTATGGAAGTTGCGTCTGCCGACGGCTACGAATCTTTCAGCGCGTTTCAGGAACAGATCCGTTCAAATGCGTTACGGACGGACGGCTTCGATGAAAATCTGACGGTGGAATACGTCACATCAAACGGCGATGAACTGAGATTTACCTATCCCGACGGAAGATATATTAACGGCGACCCGGTTGATTTCTCCGAATACCGGTTATTTAATAGCAGGTTTTTACAGGCGGATATCGGAAGTGAAAAACTGACTATGACCGCGGGCGGAGTTACACGTGAACTTGATTTCTCGAAACTAACAATCAGAGAAAGAAGAAGATAACCAATGAAAGATAACAGGCCGACATATCATATTATTTCACACACTCACTGGGACCGTGAGTGGTACCTGAGTTTCGAAGAATTCCGGTCGATGCTGGTCAACCTAGTCGACGACCTTTTAGAACTCTTCGAAAAAGATCCTGAGTTCCGTTGTTTTACTCTCGACGGTCAGCTTGTTGTTCTTGAGGATTATCTGCGGGTACGCCCGGAGCGTGAAGAGCTCATAAAACAACTGGTGCAAAAACGGAAACTTTTTATCGGTCCGTGGTATGTGCTCGCGGACGAATTCCTCGTCAGCGGCGAAGCGACCATTCGTAATCTTTTACTCGGCGAACAAATGGGCGGGCAATTCGGGGGTAGTATGAAAATCGGTTATCTCCCGGATACGTTCAGCCATATCGCGATGATGCCCGCGATTTTACGCGGGTTCGGGATCGATAACGTGATACTATGGCGGGGTTTCGGCGGGGAGCCGGGACAGGAATCATCCGAATATTTCTGGACCGGCCATGACGGTTCCCGTATCTTAACTACGCATCTGTCGAAATTTGGATACAGTAACGGGTATTTGAAAGAATCGGATCCGAAACGGGTGAAAGAGATTCATTCCCGCATAAAAAATGAACTCGATAGACGCGCCCGGACTAATCAGCGACTGTGGATGAACGGAGGAGATCATCACTGGCCCGATCGTGCCGTTCCGGCAGCTATCCAGATCATGGAAAATCTCGATCCCGAAGGTAATTATGTTCACAGTAATCTGGAAGATTATACGAATGCACTAAAATCCGAAGTCGGTTCCCTGCCGGAAATCCGGGGAGAATTACGATTCGGATTCCGCCAGGCATTTGCAGTCCAGGGCGGTATTTATTCAAGCAGAATGTATATTAAACAGGCTAATTTCGAGTGTCAGCAATTACTCGAGCGATATATTGAACCCCTGAATGCAATGAATGTCATCGCGGGGAACCGTTCACAATTGCCGCTGATCAAACACGCCTGGAAATTACTCCTGCAAAACCATCCCCACGACAGTATCTGCGCGACGAGTATTGACAGCGTACACGACGAAATGATGACGCGGTTTAAGCGCGTCAAAGAAATTGGTGCCGCCGTTCAACGGTTTTGTCTTGATGATATCATCCCGTACTCTTACGACGATTATCAGGATGATACCTATTTATTTGTGTTTAATATGCATCCCCGGCAACGGTCGGGGCCGGTGCATGCGGAAGTGGATTTTTATCTGAAAGATATTGTAGTCGGAATAAATCCCGATGTAAAACCGGCTAAGAAAAAGAAACCGGTAAAGAGCTTTATCCTGGCGGACGAAGACGGAAAAGAAATCCCGTATGAAATCCTCGGCCGTGAAGAAGCGTTCGGGATAACGTATTCAAAATATGATTATCCGCATCAAACGCTCGTCGATAGATTCACAATACGATTGGAGGCAAAAGATGTCCCCGCTTTCGGTTATAAGGGATATCGAATAATCAAAAAGAAACGATCGGTAGATTCGCGGCCGGCCTTGAAAACAGGAAAGGCGTTCATAGAAAATGAACTGGTGCGGCTCGATGTCTCGGGTCGCGGTGAGTTATCGCTGACCGATAAGCGGAACGGTAACGTCTATACGAAATTCCATGTATTCGAAGACGGCGGCGATATCGGCGATGAATACAATTATTGTCCTCCCGGAAAGGATGTATTCATACATTCCGGTAAGTTCCGGCCAAAAGTGAAAATCCGGAAATCTGCATTTGATGCATCGATCGAGCTTTCTTATGAGTTGAGAGTACCCGAATCGTCGACGGGTGACAGGTCGGCGCGATCGAAAAAAAGTGTCGTGTTTCCCGTTCGGTCGGTATTGACTCTCCGGTCAGGATGTGCAAGAATAGACGTCACCACGACTCTCAATAACACCGCGAGAGATCACCGGTTTCGCGTAATGTTCGGAACAGGTGTTAACGGAAATACAAGCTATGCGGATACGCCTTTCGCAATCGTTGAACGTGAGCATAAAAAATACAATCACAAGGAATTCCCGATCGAGATACCGCCGACGTGTGCACCGATGCAGCGGTTCATGTGTGTAAAAAATAATAAAAAGGGGCTTGCAGTCATCTCAAAAGGGTTACCCGAGTATGATTTATTGCTCGACCGGGAAGGAACCGTTGCACTTACGTTACTCCGGTCGGTCGGTTCGATTTCGTACGGAGATTTAAAAACGCGGCGGGGAGGAGAGGCGGCATGGAAAA
>SLQE01000005.1 GCA_007131635.1 Bacteroidota bacterium
GGCCGGAGGTTTTTCCTGCGTGTCTGTCGATGTTTCATCACCGGAGAGGGGTGTATCCTCCGTTTCCTTTGCGGCAATGACCTCATCAGGTGAGCCGACCTGAATCGGTTCTTCCTCACGTATTTCGATACTTTCCCCGGTAATCCCGGCTGCCGGTATATCTGACAGATATTGGCGGAGTTCCTTCAGTGAGAGATTTTCTTTTTGTGTTTCTTCCAGCGATGATTTCAGATGGTTGCCGATATGGTGAAATCCTTTATCGTTGAAGAAAAGTATCAGCGCCTGTCCCGGAATTGACGGATTGTCCTCCTCCCGTCCGTAACCGACGAAATCATACAGGGGTTGCAGTATAGTCGCAAAATCATCGGTTGTTGCTTCTCCGAGAACGAGCCGGTCTATTTTGAGTGTGATGGCATCGAATGTTGTACTATCGATCTGTTTCATCTCCTTCCTCTTTATATATCGGAAGAGTATTTGTTGATAATATTCATATGCCGAAAAATAGGTAAATCCCTTTTTTAATTCCGCAAGGGACTTGACTGATGAATTGTGAAAGAAAAATTCTTTCATAGTCCAGCGCGGCCGGCAAAGATAATTAAACTGAAAATGCACGGCGTCGGTGAGCAGCGAGCCGAACGCGTCTTTACTGAATGTGTGCCTCGTGGGAAGGAGCAAATCGATATCGGATGCGATAGTATCGGTCTCTGTCTTTTGATCCGAATGGAAACGTTTCGGTCTCTCATGTGTATCGGTAACGGTCGCACGGAAATATATTTTTACCGCATCGTGGATCGGTGCGGATAAAATCGTGCGCAGACTGACGCGTTGATCGGAGGTAAGTACTTTTGTCTGAATATTTCTTATAATATTTTCTGTTTCGTAACTGAACATAATAATCCCCATTGTCCTTTAATGGTTTTATTGATTCATTGCATTTCTTACCCGGTCTATTTCGCGACGTGCAGCGGCTTTATATTGTCCTTCAATGCCGCGGCGGTCGATGATTTCCTGGTACATACGGATCGCTTCCATCGGATTACCCATCTGCTCGTTTGATTGTCCCGCCATGTACAATGCGGTAGCGGTCCAGTCCAGTTGGGTTGTACGCGGATCGATTTCCGCGACGGTTAAAAATTCATTGATTGCCCGCGGATAGTTCCCCATCATTTGATAAGAGTCGCCCGTGTAATAGCGCAGCTCTGTTTCGAGGGCCCGGTCGGCATATAAAATTAACGATTGAAACTGATCTATCGATCGCTCATACAATCGTGATCGTTGATACAGGGTACCGATTTTCACCTGCTTGTCGCGCACCGCCGGATCGTTGGGGTATCTTTCGATAAATTCCTGTATCAGCTCGAGTGCAGCTTCGCTAAAACCGATTTCCTCGTATGCCTGAGCAAGATTTTGCATCGCGAAATACATCAGATCGTCGTCATCGGGTGCAATCTGTGTTACGATCCTGTAATGATCGATCGCATCGATGAATTGTTCTTCACGCAACAACAGTCCGCCATATGAGAGATGCACGTCGGGGATAATCGCCGATACGGGGTATGTTTGGAATATTTCTTCGTATTTCCGCTTTGCGTCGCTTCTGCGTCCCACCGCTTCCCACGTTCTGCCGAGATAGAAATGTGCAAAGGCGACTTTGTCGTGTTGTTGATGCTGACGGATAAATTCCTGGAAAGCTCTAGCCGCATTGTCGTACGAACGATTCCTGAAATGCCGCATAGCAATCTCGAATTCAAATTCGGCGAGCGCATTTCTTTCCGCGGGGAAATCCTTTCTGAATACTTCGATACGGCGTCGGCCTTCGTCGACGCGTCCCATTCGCAGGAGTGCAGTGACTTCACGTGTTCGGTATAATTTCTTCACCTCATCGGATGGAGCCTCCGCGGCAACGGCGAGAAGATGCGGAACGGCTTTTTCGTATCTTTGGTTGAGGTATAAAAGGTCGGCGATATCTTTGTTCGCTGTACCGGAACTAATGATATCCGATGCCAGTCCGAAATAAAAGTCGGATATCTCTTTCTTGCCGCGCTGGCTGTATAATTCACCCAGTATAATCGATGCGATACCTGCTTGTTCCGAAGACCGGTCCTCCACAACATAACGCTCAAAATATTGTACCGCCTTTTCGGTGTCTCCCACCCGGTATGCGGCGGTGGCGGTTGAATATATTATATTTCCCGGAACAGGCACAGGATTAAAATATGATGATTCATATTGTGTGATAATATACTCGAATAATTCAATTGCTTCGCTGTAACGATTGTCTTCATAGAGTACATTCGCCAGGTGATTTCTGACATCATCGATAGCATCGTGGTAGTGATATGAGCGGATGAATTGCCGGTAGAGATCTATGGCTTCGCGATACCGCCCGTGTTTTTGATGTAATTCCGCGGCGTTCCGGGTTACATCGGCGATATCCGTACCCGTTGTATAACGGCGTAAGTATGATGTAAAGAGATCCATGGCCGCCGGATATTCTCCCGCGCGTTGATATATATGTGCAAGCCGTACCGTTGCTGTTCCCGCTTCAGGCTGATTTTGATGTCGTTGGATTATGTCTCTGTATTTTTCAGTTGCGGATAATTCATCGCCGGTCTTTTCAAGAGCTTCGGCGATATTCAGTTTGATCGACACGTTATGCCGGGATCGGGGAAATGATTCTAAAAACTGTTCAGCTTCACCGATAAATTCAACCGGTCCCGCAACGGATCGAAGCAACTGTAGATAGTAATAAGAGATCGATTCACTGTTTTGAGAACGTGCCTGACCGGTCGGCAAGCTCAGATCCCGCAATGTTGCTAAAATATCGGTCCGCCGTCCCTCAATTTGCCGGGCAGTTCTGTAGAGTGAATAGGCATAAAGGTATTCAGCGCGTGTTTTTTTATCTTGCGGAAGCTCCATCGACAGAGCTACTTCAAACTGGCGGACTGCTTCCGGATATTGTTTCAGTTTGTTGAGATAGATCTCTCCGAGCTGGAATGCAAGATCCCCGCGCGGTGCTCCCGCGATCATCTCACTGAGTACCATAGTAATATTCTGGAACCCGCCGTCAGGGTCAAGGAGGTGATACATCTCGAGTTCTTCCCGTAATGCCCGGACTTCGGTAAGCAGTGTACTTCCCGGAAACCTGCCCGGAAATTCCGTTACAACATGATGTGCCGTACGGTCGTTTCCGATTATAAAGTGCATCCGGGCCTGGCCGTATACTGCATCATCGATAAGATGCGATTCCGGGAAACGATATGCGA
>SLQE01000385.1 GCA_007131635.1 Bacteroidota bacterium
GATGGGACTGACACTCAGGCTGATAGAACTGTAGTTGCGGTACTATGCTGCCTGCGTTACGTGCTCCGACGGCATTAATACAATTTAAATGTTTATAAATATTGGCCTTACCGCCATATAGAATTTCCACTAAGATAACTCACGGTGGGCTGGTACTCAATAACTGTATGGTTTTCAACCACATAGCGAGAGTTTAATGCAACGCATACTTTTGAACAACTACCGGTCGCTAATTTATCGACAGTCATTTATTCTTCGCTTTGCACCAACGGCAAACCGAGATTACATTATCTATCGAAAAGTCTTTACGTCGATCTAACCGGTCAATTGCCAAGTGGGCAAAAGCATTGAGTCTCGGTGATTTTCTGACAAAAGGCTCGCGGTGGCAAAAATAACATCGTTGTTTAATAACGGATATATACTGCTCTTGCGTTAACAAATTCTCGACATTTAGTTTTCTGACGGATTTGCAGTGTTCCCTAAATAGGCGTCTCGCATAAACCACGTCTTTTAATAAGGGTTGTCCTGTTTTGGGATCCCGCAACCGGCGGGTACACCCACAACTTTTGGTCAGCCCCGTGCGCAAGTGTGAGCTTGATACAAACCGCACATTTCCGCACTCACAGACACACACCCAATCGTATATATAGTTTTTTCTCATGCCAAAAAATCCGATGACTTCTAGTCTCCCGAACTTCTTGCCCACAAATTCGTCCTGATACCGCTTCAACCCTTGAGGATTTGCTTGCATTGTGTACTTTCCGCCTTTAAACTCTTTAAATACATTTATTACATAATTATATTTAGTCGCCCGGCTGTAAAAATTCAAGTACTAATGAGTGCGTAAACCTTAAATTTAATTACCCCCGGGTGCATCTGTTACTAAGTTGATTTAGTGGGGGTGTATATAACATTAAACACATTTGTACACGCCAGTGTCCTACGATTATAAAAATTATAATGTTATTATTAATCTGTTATATGTCCACCATCCCCACCCCTATGACTGTTATCGCTTGCTGAGTAATGATTTACGTAGGGTGTAGGTTCATAAATATGATTCACCATACATCCACCACCTCAACCGATTTAACCAAAATTAATTTTTACAAAATATCTATTTGTTCCGTTCACTGTTTTCTTCATTGCAACCTGACTTAGCTTTTTACCAAACCGGTTAATCTTAATGTTTGTCATGGTAATATAAGTGGATTGAGCTATCCTGTTAGCTATTTCTATTGCACTTAGCCATTCAGCCTCATCTCCAAATTCATCATCCGGAAACGAGATATAAGAGCTAATTATTTCGTCTTCAAGAAACTTATAAGTAAACCTTTCATTGCGCTTATTGATGAGTTCAATATCTTCTTTTGTGAAATAATAGGGATATCCATTGTCATATAAAGTTTTTGCCTGTGCCCATGCAACGTTTATATCCACGTTGTGTTTGACGACACATTCCAAAACCTCAAATATCAGAAACCGTCTGCTACCTGTGTGATCCGATAGGAACTCCGGGTCATTTATGCTTCCGACAAAATTAGCACGTCTTTTATAATCAAAAAGATATCGACTATACGGCTTACGAAACCTTACAAAACGCTGTGTAAGCTGTGATTTGAGGGTTTCGATGTCCTGCTTCTTAAACGTGGCAAGTTCATCGAGGTTAATGATAAAATATTCGCTCATCATCATTAACGTATCCTTTTCGTTGCCTGCCGAGTTATTTATAGCCAAAAACGGCTTTAGTTGAGGGGGAATAAGTTTATTCAGCCAGGTAGTTTTATAGCTGCCCTGAGGACCCGCAAGAATTAAACATATTTGATTCGTGAACTCTGAATGATACTGTGTGGCTATACAGGATACCATCCACTTCTTTAATGTGATTGCAAATAACTCTCTATCATCTTCCGACTTAAGAACAACAGTATCTGCAAGTTCTTTTATATAATCCCTCTGTGTGTCACCAATTTTGAAGGTATCAAAATAGCATTTAATTTCATCCACCTTCCTAACGTAATCACTCTCGACAACATTCCGGAGAGTTTCCTTTCTGACTTTTAACCCCGATTTTCGCATGTTATTGTAAATCGTATTCAGGGCGTTATCGTTCAGGACACTATACTCATCGGCACCCTTTTGCTTGAAATGTATTAGCTCCGTAATCTCGCTCGCATACATATCATAATGCTCCGAAAGGTAATTTTCCACCAACTCCACATTATCGACATCGTAGCCAATGTCTTTGAGCTCACTGGCAGCCTTTGTATAATCGCCGTCACATTTCAGTAACGCATATACCATGAATGGGGTATATGCCGTTTCTGATTCGAAGGGGTCAGCGTTTGTGGAAAATACGTAGAATATATTAGGAATATGATTAAAGGTTGCACTGATACCATCAGTCTTACCCGGTCGTCGCCAATACTGTACATTTTCATCGGTATTGACAAGCGTCCAGCCCTCAGATTCCAGAAGGTCAGTTATATCTCCTTCTGTATTGTATTTTTTACCAACTCGTAAACCAGCCTTTGTGACCTTTTTCTTCGGAAGCGAATGTTCTTTGGGGGGAACTTGGGTCATCATGCGACATACGTTTATCATAGTTTCCCGTTCCTCATCCGATAGCGTTGGAATCTCAACCAGACTTCCTTGCAGGAGTGTATATCTCTCACTTGGATGGCATACAATGTATCCCCCCTCAGCACGGGTCTCGATAAATGCCTTTTTCTTGCCATTAATCTTTGTTTCGGCAAGTTTCTGATTTCCTTCACCAATCGAGGTTCGATAATAAATATGATACCCCTTCCTTGGCGATTCTTCGACAACAAGCTTGCCAAATAGTCCTTCAGGTAGCGACGACATCCATTTCTCAAATATGTTAACTAAATCGAGACCATCGACAGGATCGAAATCAATAACTTCAAGCCCACCGCTAACTTCTCCACAGACGATGGCAATATTGCTATTGTCCTCAAATAATCGCTCAACATCCGATTCTTCCATCGGTTTATTTTGGTAAGATTTCCAAGATGCTATAGACGGACGCTTTTCGCCCCTAACTATTGGGATAACACTCAATCCGTTATTTAAATAATCAATTGCAACCTTTTTTACTGCATAGGTTTCCTCTACAGATATTTTTGTATTTGACATAATTAACCTCTTTGTGTTTGTAAAGAGGTTAGTCATTATTTCATTAAGATTTATTCATAAACAACAGTGATTTAATTAAATCGCTCACGAATTCATAGATTTACTAACCA
>SLQE01000448.1 GCA_007131635.1 Bacteroidota bacterium
TCCCGGGTTGTATGTACCCGTTTTATGATATCGGTAAAATCGAATTCCGGGACTGTATCTTTTAATCCATACTTACTTCCGGTACGGATATTCTGTGCAATCTTTGCTGCTTTTATGAGTGCCTTGCTCGGTACGCATCCATACCAGGTACAATCGCCCCCGAGCTTCGCTGCCTCGATTAAGGCCGTTTTTGCACCAAGCGATGCGGATATACCGGACGCTGTCAATCCTGCCGCTCCACCGCCGATGACGATCATATCATACTCATGTTTCATGGACAATCTCTTTCATTTTTGATCTGACTTTCTTCAACGTCGAATAAATCCCCGCGAGAATCAGCGCTGCTATTAAGATATACACCCAGAGCGGTAAATTTTCCCCGGCGATCATAAGATAAACGTATGCCGATATCGCACAGCAACAGGCAGCAAATACCGGAGGCATGATCGAGCGCTTCTTCTTGAGGTTGTGCACCAACCACCCGACCGAAGCAAAAAAGAATGGAATAGCACCGACGTAGATACCGCCGAATATATAGGGGTTAACACCATACTCGCCGCCCAGTCCGATAAACCACTCGTGTATTGTTGTAAAATCCATATGTTCCTCAATTAGGCAATAAACAATGATAAATAATCAATCACACCACAGTTCCGCCGCAGCTACTGCCGCTTCCGGCCGTACAGCCGAAGCAGTGCGAATCGAATAGAATCCGGCGATTCACCAGTTTATCATAATCGAAATCGAATACCGAAAGAGGTTTCCCGTTCTGTATCTGCATATCAATCATCTGATTGAAATCGCAATCGTATAAACGACCGTCGTAAGAAACGCTGATGAGCGAACGGCACATCACCCCTTCCGCGGCAGCCGGATTGAACGCGTTCATCAACTTCTCCATATATTCCTCATACGTGCCGGATCGAAGGAGGAACTCTTTAAAACGGTGTATCGGCATGTTTGTAATAGTGAATAACTTATTAAAGACAAGGCCGAATGTATCTTTCAACTCCTTTTTGTAGTCTTGCTCAAGATTTTCCTGCGGAGGAGGAAGATACGTGCCGACCGGATTATACACAAGATTCAATTCGAGTCCGGTACCGTCCTGGCCGTATCCCTGTTCATTCAGCAGCCGTATGCTTTCGATGCTTTTGTTGAACACTCCCCTCCCGCGTTGCTTGTCGGTAAAGAACTCCTGATAATACGGCAACGAGGAGATCACCTCAAGCTTATGCCCGGCAAAAAATTCAGGGAGGTAGCGCTTCGATTCGCCGGTACGCGGGTGTCCGTCGAACGTGACCGTCAGATTATGCCGGACCATGACGTGTTTATTCAATCTCTTCGCCTCAACGACGAAGTAATCAAAATGCGGATTCAGTTCCGGCGCCCCGCCGGTGATGTCGAGATTCTTTATTGCATCGTTTTCGGAAAGTATCCCGAGACAACGGTCGACAGTACGTTTATCCATTTCCTCCGTTCGTTTCGGAGATGCATCGACGTGACAGTGATGACACGCCTGATTGCAGAGTTTTGTGATATTGACCTGCAGTGTCTCAATTGAAACCGGTTTTACTTGAAGATCATGGTTTTCCAAATACCGGTGAAAGTCATGATGAGTATCAACATCAGATTGAATCTTATTATTCAGTACCTGTAATTCCCGCATTCTACAATCCTTTTACATAGTTCATTGGACAAAAAACGTGCCCGTCACGGTTATTTACTAATATAGTGCTAAGCGAGCACATTGACTTTTCTATTACCGGTACGTGACGGGCACGAATCGTTAAATTCCGTTCTTCTCAAGTGCATTATGCATCTGCACGCCATGCACCAGTGCAATGCCGGCATCCATAGCTGCCGCGACGTGCATTGCCTCGGTCATCTGATCCGGATTTGCACCGTTTTCAAGACACGCGGTCGTGTATGCATCGATACAATACGGGCATTGCTTCGCATGTGCGACAGCAAGTGCAATCAATGCTTTCTCACGTTTCGTTAATGCCCCGTCTTCACCCGTCACCGCGTTATAATATTCAAAGAATTTATCTGCAAGTTCAGGTCGGAATTTCCCGATCTCCCCGAATCGTTTAAGATCCTTCTCGTTGTAGTAGTGCATGCTCGTCTTCCTGTATAATAAATGATTGATTTCCTGATTAATCGTGTGCTATCGTATCTTTTCTGATAAATTTTATGTCACCGTAATATGCAACCGCCGATTCACCGGTATCGTCTGTATCCGTCATGACCGCAATGCTGTTAATTGCGGGCGGTTCCTCACCGTAAATCTCGATATAATCTTCGTAGATATTCCGTTCGTGTTCCACCCATGTTCCCAGATTTGCTTCCCCGCTTTCTACAACAATCATCATGACCAGATCGGTATATGGATTCGGAACAACCGTTTCGATCTCGGCTTTACTCTCCCAGAGATAGTTGATTGCCCGCGTCGGCACATCACCGTAGAATGTACGGATAGCACGCAGGCGGGTTCGGTTCCACCAACTGAGATTGCTTATATCATAGTCGAAGGTTACGTAAATTCTTGCCGGATAATCGTCGCCTGATTTTTCTGTCACATCACCGTTTTCGAGGATATTCTCCACTCTCCAGTACCATTTCAGTATCGGATATTCCTGAGGGTCTATATCGACTCTCCGAATCAAGCCGGAAGCCGACCGGTCGCTCTCGGCCTTTATGACGACCTTTCCGTCAATCTCATCGAGGCGGTAAGCGGTGTCTTTTTTTCCCCGAAAGCTCAAAGCTTTCCACAGATCCGGTAACCCATCCTCTACCTTATACGTTGAGAACGAGCCGGCATAATAGATGGGGGAACTTGAAAATATTGCCGGCATACCGATGCTGAGAACAGCAATCATAAACACTGCAATCGATACATAATGAATTGTTTTTCGCATCATTGTTGCTGAACCTTTCGTATCAGTTTTTTACTATTCCAGCGGTTTAAATCTTCTATTGTATCGATATCCGATAAAACAGGCAGTTCATAATACCTTAGCCCGTTGCCTTTTATTTTCCGTACCGTCGCATGGAACACCTCACCGGTACTCCAAGGGATACCGTCGAATATATCAGGGTAGTAGCGATTCATGCCGAGCAGATAATACCCTCCATCATTCGCCGGCCCGATGACGATATCGTGAGTATCCAGCCGGCGTACGGCATTATCGATCATATCTCCCGTGAGATCCGGAGCGTCCGTACCGATAATAATGGCCTTTTTCATTTTATCATCGAATGTTTTTCGGAATGCTGCTTTTATCCGATCTCCGAGTTCGGTACCGTTTTGTGCCTGAAGCAGGAACCCGTCATTGTTCCATGCGTGTACTTTTTTATAATCCCCGGGGTCGGCATAGAATAAATATCTGTGCGATACATTCCTTGCCTGTTTGGATTCGAAAAATATTTTTTCCGCCCACTCTTTATAGAGAGCCGCAGCCTGTTCATTTCCGATCGTTGCTGCCAGTCGAGTTTTCACTTTGCCCGGTTCGGGGTAACGTGCAAAAATAATCAATGCATTCCTCATCCTTCTCCTCCGCAATCCATCGTATTGTTTCGCGATATCTTCCACCGGAACGTTAAACATGAATTGCGCCGTGAAATATATGTTATAGAATTGCTGACGGACGATCCCGTTCCCGACAAACCGGCGCGCCGATGTTGTAACGTACGATGGAAGCTTCCTGATCTTCTTCTTCAAACGCCGAACACGTCTGAGGAATTCAAGATCTTCAAACAACACCCAATCGGGGAATCCGCCGGCTTCTTCGAATAACGTTCGCCGCACGATTATACACTGATCGCCGAAGCTGGTAAAAACCGAATCGAAATGAGTAAACCAGGAATACAAGCTGAACCATCGACTCGGGTGATCGAACTTCATCCGAAAAAGTGCGGCATTGCACTTCGGATTCAAGAAATATCGCTCGAGCTGAAAGTATGCATCGTCGGGTAAAATAGTATCGGCGTGCAAAAAAATCAGAATACCACCGCGCGCAGCTTTTGCACCGGCATTGCACTGTATGCCGCGGCCTTTCTTCGATACAATAACCCTTGCACCCATGCGGGATGCCTCCGGGCGTGTGGCATCGATACTTCCCCCGTCGGCAATGATTATTTCGACATCAGGGATTGCACGCCGTACCGATTCGATACAGGAAACTATTCCTTTTTCCTCGTTAATCGCGGGTATTATGACTGAATATTTCATATTAAATGATCATTCACTACAAACATCACAGATTTTCTTTTTTATATCCTCCGCTGAAACTTCACCGTAAAAAACAAGAACCCCGTCAATAAAAATAGCCGGCGTGATAAACACCCTTCGCTTCCGGAACTCCTCACTATCGGTATCACGCCGGTATACGTCCACATGTATCTGTAATTCGGATTGAACTTTCTCTACCGAATACATCGCCGATGCACAAGCTCTGCAGCCTGATTCAATAAATATTTCAAGTCTGATGCTCTTCATAACGTAAGTAATATACAGTATGAATCAGACTTATGATGTCAGATAGATGACAGAGAAGAGTTATTTCCCGATTTTTTGTAGCCGGGATACATCGTTAATAGTAATCTGCTTCCGGTCGAAATCAATAATCCCCTGCGTTCTGAGTTCATTCAGTGTGGTGGTTACGGTCTGGCGGGCGGCGCCGGTGAGAAATCCTAATTCCTGGTGAGACAGCGGCGGGGTGATAGTAATAATCCCTGATTTAATTATACCAAATTCCTCCGAATATCGAATGAGAAAGCTGGCTATGCGCTTTTTAACATCCTTGAATACAAGTTCGGTGACACGTTCTTCAACTTTGCGTAAACGGGTACCGACCTCTTTCATAACACGGAAATTCAATTCCGGATATTTTCTCAGCATCTTTTCAAAGTCGGATCGCAGCATATTACAAATAAGCACTTCTCCCATCGCGACAGCTATTTCATTCCGTTCATCCAGGTCATCACTCTCTAAAAGCTCGCCGAACACCTCACCCGGTCCGATGACATCGAGTATTATTTCTTTTCCATCCCCGGAGATCCTGGAAATTTTCACATGTCCTTTTTTCAGGAAATAAATACAACGCGACGGTTCTGCAGGAAAATAGATTTGATCGTTTGATTTGAAGGTGCACATCGCTGCCAGCCGGTCAACGGCTTGCAGAGTCTCTTCATCGAGTCCTTCAAAAATATTGAAGTTTTTTAGATACCAGAATTTGGATTGTTCAGCCATAACGTTTACTTTTGCAGTGTTTTCAACCTCTTATAGTCTTTTATAAAGAATTGTTTTCGATCGAAGTCGATCATATCTTCATTTCGAAGTTGATTTAAAACGGTCGTTACTGTCTGGCGGGCAGCACCGGTCAGATAACCGATCTCCTGATGGGATAGTGATGGCTTAATAGTAATGATATTGTCTTTGATCTTGCCAAATTCTTCGGCATATCTCATAAGGAATCCGCTGATCCTTTGATTGACATCTCTGAACATAAGATCTGGGATTCTCTGTTCCAGTTTCCGTAACCGTAATCCCATCCATTTAGTGATCTTGAGATTCAGATCGGGATTTTTTCTCATCATTGATTCGAGATCTCCCACCCGCATTGTACAGATAAGCACGTCATCCATGGCGAGGGCGATTTCATCACGGTCACCCTTAGGATCGATGAGCCCGAGCTCGCCGAATAATTCACCGGGCCCGATAATGTCGAGGATTACCTCCTGACCGTCGGGTGAAATACGGGATATTTTCACTCTTCCTTCTTTGAGGAAAAAAACAGAGGACGACTGCTCATCGGGAAAATATATCGGCTGGTTTGCTTTGACGTTTGACATGGTAGTCAAATCGTTCAGCTTCATCATCGTCGGTTTGCCGACGCTTTCGAGTATGTTGAAATGCTTCAGATACCAAAACTTGGTTTTTTCAGCCATGCTTTAACTTTTCGTGAGGGCCTGTATAGACAGATACGTGTACCATTGTAACACTAAGTTAAAGGGAAATAATTCCCGCATTTTTTCACCGGGACAATTCCGGATGTTTTTTATGATGACCGGTCGCTTTCTGATAAGCGTATGCCGCCGCAAGCACGTTCCCCTCATTGAATAATTGTCCGGTAAAACTGATGCTTGTCGGGGTACCCTGTTCCGTGAATCCATTCGGTACAACGACGCACGGATGCCCGGTCAGATTTGTCAGCAATAAATTCGGTCCCTGCCATGACGGAGCCACATACAGATCCACCGACTGCATTAATGCATGCATATGCTGGATCAAATCATATCTGATCCGGTTAGCATTTATATATTCAACGGCAGGTATAAATCTCGCTTGTCTGAACACGTTCGGCCAAGCGTTTTTCACCTGTCGCACCATGAGATCGTCTTTGCCGCTTCGGGTCAATTCATCGAACGCAGCCGCTGCCTCGGCGCTGAGAATAAAACTGAGCGATGATACCGGCAGATCGGGAAGGTCAATAGGAATCAGCTCGGCCCCGAGTTCACGCAGTGTCACGAGAGCAAGTGAATCCTGTGCTTTAAAGGGATAATCCGCCTCGAAATCCTTTTGCACATAACCGATCCGTAATTCAGAGAAATTAATATCCGCGGCATAATGGAACGGAAGATCATACACCGTTTGATCTTTCCCGTCGGGACCGAGTAATGCATCGAAAACAATAGCGGCATCCTCGGCGTTCCTCGCTAACGGTCCCACTTTGTCCATGGACCAGCTTAACGCCATCGCACCGTACCTGCTGACCCTTCCATACGTCGGGCGCAAACCGGTAACACCGTTTACCGTTGCGGGAGATACGATAGATCCTAAAGTTTCGGTACCTATAGCAAAAGGAACGAGACCCGCTGAAACCGCAGCAGCGGAACCGGCGGATGAACCGCTTGAACCCTGCGTAATATCCCACGGATTGCGCGTCTTGCCGCCGAACCAGACATCGCCCCATGCAAGGGCACCCAGAGTGAGCTTTGCCACGAGCACGGCGCCCGCATCATCGAGTTTCCGCACAACAGTTGCATCATTATCGATTATCTGATCACGGAAAGGGACCGCGCCCCAGGTCGTTTTATAATCACTTGTAGAAAATAAATCCTTGATTCCATACGGAATTCCATGAAGCAATCCACGATAATCACCCGCCGCAATTTCCGCATCGGCTTCCCGTGCTTTCATCATTGCACGCTCCTCGGTTAAGGTAACGACACATTCCAGTACCGGCCCGTATGTTTTCAATCTCTCCAGATAGAATTCCGTTAATTGTACCGAGGTTATTTTTTCTGTTCTGATCAGTTCGGCCAGTTCGCGGATTGAGAAAAATGCAAGATCTTCGGGGTTTTCGGGCATCCGCACATCGGACAGAGGTTGAAGCTGAATCCCTGTCCGTTCAGATTTAAAAGAAAAATCTGCCGGTATCGGGTTAAATAATAGCGATGGAGGGACGCTGTTGTCCAGGTTATAATCACGGATTGCCTGATAGCTTGCACGGTACTGTGTAAGCCCGTCGATCATCGAATCACGTTTCGCATCCGAAAATTCTAAACCGAGCAAGTGTTCCGCATAAGAAATATCTGTAACGGTAATTTCATTATTTTCCGCCGAAATGATGTAATACCCTACAAAAGCAACTGATGCCACCAACACACCCATAATGAAATATTTAGGGCTGGTCCGTTTCATGTTTTGGTACCTTTATATGGTTCACGAACTGTTATTGGACATAGATTACAGATTACTCAAAATGGGGAAAATATTTTATAAAGTCAAAAAAGTAATGCAGATGCGCTCCGGGGAACGCATCTGCATTTTTTATATCGTGCCGTGTTAGACAGGTTAAAATGTTACGACGTGATAACCCTTATCGAGATATTGTTTTAAACTCGGATAGTTAATTCAAATATGCTGTTAATTTAGTACGTAACTCGTCGACGCTTATTTGATGTGTGATTTGCTCTTTGATATCTCCGCTTACGGGATCGATCAGGAGAAGCAATCCGGTCTTCCCTGCGAACTCTTTTTGTACATGATCGAGTCCGAGGAGACTAGCGTGAAGCACCGATTGCTCCATAGCAAACTCATCGGTTTGATCGAACACAGCAAAAAGAACACGTCTCCCTTTGAATTCTTCCTTTATCTCATTAACCTTCGGGTCGAGTGCTTTGCACTTACCGCACCATTCCGCATATATACGGAGTGCTATGAGATCCGGTTCATTCTCATTGTCAGCCGTTAGGACCGGCATTATGATTAGAACAACCATCAAAAACGACATTGCATATTTCATATATTTCCTCCCTGAATTTAGATGTATTGAATACTTCTTGTTATGACACTTAATGTATCAATTTTAATCGAGCAAGACTGTCAGAGAAATGACAAGTCCTGTAATTCATAATCCTCTCCGGAGGTGAGCTACACCTTATTACCTCTCCTGCCCGTATATCTCACTTTCCGGATGAAATGCCAGCCAGGCAAATGCAAAGTGATTACCATGAAATACCCACGGCAGTTGTGTTCCTTCCAGCTCACCTGTGAGTCCTTTTCCGGTTATGTCCCATTGTGTACCTGTTTGTTCGTCTACAAAACCTTCGTCGGTTTTCCGGAATGTGAGCACTGTTTCGTTTACGACCGGATCGAAGACACTCACCGCTCCGACATCACGTCCCTGCCTGATATCGGGTGTATCCAACACAGAAACGGTTCCTTCCTGATGGAATATAACTACCGGTTTTCCGAAAGGATTGTCGTTTATGACCCCTTTTTGTTGAATCTCGGAAAGCGGGTAGATGAAATGATTGTCATTTACGGAAATATTAATCACACGTTCCATAGGCGGGAGACGATCATCTATGTCACCGCTGTATAATCGGGGTCTCACGATACCAATATCGTCGTAACGCTCATACGGGTTCGCGCCGTATTCGCGTTGTGTACCTGTTTCGGTCGACAGGACTTTCCCGTCCGGGAAACTTTTCGTGAACTCCTCGAATGAAATAAGCAGGGATGGCACCATGGTCAGTTCCGCTCCTGTAAGTTTTCCGACAATTCCCTCGCCGGTAAGTTGCTGCCACCACGTTTCTGTTTGACGGTCCCACATAACAAGATCGCTATTTCGCAGCATACCTGAAGTGCCGAAATCAAGTAATAGCTCTTCCCCATCGTGATTTAAGCGCCTGTCGAATACGATAGCTGCATTACAGAGCGGGCAGTAGGTTACCGAGACAGGTTTTCCGCCGACGACATCGTTGACGATCTCGTGCCACATTAAAATGCTCAACGGATATGCCCGTGCATCGCCCCCGATGTCCACAACCATAACGGGTTCGTGCTTAAAAAACACATTTTCCGCTTTGCTTTTATCCCAGTATATCGGGTCGTCTATCGGCGGTATTCCGTCGCGCGGAAGCAATGCAACGATTTCATCAAGATCGACGATGCGGTTTTCTTTGTCGGTATTCCATTGCTGTCCGACACGCTCCATGTTCCGCTGCGCAAATGCGGGTAAGCTCATAAGCATTATGAGTAGTATTCCGATTACTTTCATGGTAATGCTCCTTTTGTTATATGATTGATTTTTCATGTTAAGAATAAGAAATCGGGATAAAAGAAACTGTCAGGAGGGTGACAAGGGGAGAGCGCAATATGTACCAGCGGCTCTCCAGAGCCGCGTAAGACCGCGAAGCGGGCTTTGAAAACGCGGTTTGATATGGTACATGTTAAATTTTTCTGAAAACATTTTAGTACGCCCAGGGTTAACCACACCGTTGCCAATGACACGAAGACTCAAACACCAACGCTTGCAGGCTTCGACTCCGCTCAGGGTGACAATCTACCTTTATAATGACACAGTACAACAGCGTGCGGGCTGTCATCCTGAGCGCCTTGCCTGCGGCAGGCAGGGAGTCGAAGGATGATAGCGGGGGCCTTTGCGTCATTGGCAGCGGAGTCTGGCACAGCCACTCCATTGGAGGAAGGGTGACAATCTCTTCAATCGAGAGAGCCCGCCGTGGCGGGTTATAGTTTCGTAATTCGTGCGCCAATGGCCTCATCAATGAGGTATACAAGTTTACCTTGTACCGGATTTATATGTGCAGCAGGATAAGGTAGCCCTTTTCCATTTATTATTTTTCGCACGACATCCGCCTTCGATTCTCCCGCCACTAGAAAAATCACATCTCTCCCGTTATTTATAACAGGCAATGTCAATGTAATACGATGTGTATTTAACTGCGGCACGTACACCCCGGTCACCCACCGTTCTTTTTCATCTATAGCAGTAGTTCCCGGAAACAAAGATGCTGTGTGTCCATCCTCTCCGATGCCGAGCAGTATGATATCGAATACCGGGAACTGCATCGACCCGCCGACGTTCTTCTTAATAGTTTCTTCATACTCGCGCGCAGCTTCACCCGGTTCCTGTTCAGCGGGAATTCGAAACACATTTCGCTGTGGAATATCGATATGATCAATCAGTGCTTCTTTCACCATCCGGTAATTACTGTCGGGATGATCGGGAGGCACGCATCGCTCATCGCCCCAAAAGAGATACACCTTACTCCATTCGATCGTCTCCCGATATTTTTCAGATGCAAGCGTCTCGTACAAACTCTTCGGTGTCGACCCGCCGGAGAGGACGAACGTGCACCGGTCTTTTTCTTTTATTGATTTCTTTATAAGAACGGCAATGTACGCCGCAGATTCCTGCATGAGTTTATTTTTATCGGGTGATATTTTTATTTCGGGTTTCATATTTCTCAATAAATAATTTATGTCAACGGGGAAATTACAGACACTCTCTCCACCAGCACCCGTCACGGTGGAGCATTTCCTCGGCTTCCTTCGGTCCCCAGGAACCCGCCTCATAGGCCGGTAATGGTTTGATTTTTTCATTTTGCCATGTCTCAAGGACCGGCATTAAAATCCGCCAGCTTGCTTCTACACCATCGTGACGTGAAAAGAGCGCGGCATCCCCGAGCATTGCATCAAGGAGTAATCTTTCATAAGCATCGGCAAGTTTTGTGTTGAATGTCGATTCGTAATCGAACTTCATCGTTACGGGTTTTATCTTCATTCCCTGGCCAGGAACTTTTGCGCCGAAACGGAGTGAAATACCTTCATCAGGTTGTAATCGTATGGCAAGGATATTTGCATCTATATTCATACCTCCCGGTCCGCCATCCACCTGAAATATCTGATGAGGGATTTGTTTAAACACCAGTATGACTTCAGACACGCGTTTTGGTAATCGCTTACCCGTTCGCAGGTAAAACGGTACTCCCGCCCATCTCCAGTTATTGATATGTAATGTAAGTGCAGCGTACGTCTCGGTTACGGAATTTTTATCGACTCCTTTTTCCTCTTTATATCCCGGTACGTCCTTTCCGTTCATTTTTCCACGAGTATACTGTGCACGAACGGCTACATTATCGACCTCTTCATGTGAAATTGGTTTCACCGAATCAAACACTTTTACTTTTTCATCGCGGAATGTGTCGGCATCGAACCGTGCCGGAGCTTCCATCGCCGTGTGTGCAAAGACCTGAAGGAGATGATTCTGGATCATATCACGAAGAGCACCGGACCGTTCATAGTAACCGCCTCTTCCCTCAACGCCGACAGTTTCACCCGCAGTTATCTGGACGTGATCAATATAATGCCGGTTCCATATCGGTTCAAATATTCCATTGGCAAACCTGAACGCCAGGAGATTCTGCACCGTCTCTTTACCGAGGAAGTGATCGATACGGTATACCTGATCTTCGGTAAACACATCGCCGACTTTATCGTTCAATTCCCTTGCAGACTCAAGATCATCCCCGATGGGTTTTTCAATGATAATTCGGGTCCATGTATCGTCACTCCGGGGAGTATTCAGGCCAACCTCTCCCAGTTTTTTCACGATCGGTAAATAAGCCGACGGAGGAACAGAAAGGTAAAATAATCGACTGCCTGATAATTCGGATTTACCTTCTATCGATTCAAGTGTCTTTTTCAAATTTTCGAATGAATCGCGCTTATCATAATCAATGGCACAACAATGCAGACGAGCCTCGAAAGCATCCCACTCCTTACCGATTATTTTTCTGCTACCAAACTCCTCGTTTGCTTTCTTCATGCGCCGGCGAAAGCCGTTATCATCCATATCACCGCGGGTTACGCCCATAATTGCAACATTATTCGGAAGCATTTGCTCCGAATACAAATCGTACAACGCCGGTATCAGTTTTCGTTTTGTAAGATCACCCGTTGCGCCGAAGATCACCAGTGTACAGGGTTCGGGTTTCCGCTCTGTATTCGTTTTTGTCATCTTTTCCTCTATGAATATCCTCAAATAATTAAATAATGAATGAGAATAAATAAACAAATATCCGATAAATTGCAATAAAAATATTTTATTTATAGCAGATGGATTTCGTCACACAGCTGACAGTTATTCATATTCTTGCGTCGTATACTTATATAAA
>SLQE01000220.1 GCA_007131635.1 Bacteroidota bacterium
GCTTTCCTTTCGGGAGAAAGCTCATCTGTACATCGTGGGCTATTTCCAGTTCACGCTGTAATCGTTCCCGTTCACTGATGTATTTTTGATACACCGGTGCGATGTCATCATAGTTGGTTACGCGGTCGGGTGTGTATAGAGATACAATTCCAATAACGAGGAGTATACCCATTATGGCAGTGAGTAAGATGCCCTCGCCGGTGTAAAAATCGTTTCCCGAAAGCAGGAGCGTGGCAGCTATACCTGTAAGTGAAAAAGTCATCACGGTAAGATAAGCGGAAACTATGTCAAACCGGTAGAATATCCAGATAAAAATTGCGGCATACACGGCTGCAATCAAAATGCCGCTCACTGCCGGGAAGGTAATACTCCAATCCGTCAATCCGAAAATCAGAGCGGGAATAATGAAAAGCACTGCTCTGTTTGATGTCCTTTGCCGGAAATATGAGACGAGGAATAAAATCAATACACAGAAGTGGACCAGATTCAACCAGATGTTGCTCAGAAACATCTTCATCGCGGGGAGCGGAGGTGAATACATATCCAGCGGACCGGATTGTGACCAATTATACGACACCGGGTGTATGAGATCGATGACACGAATTGTTATTAATGAGAGAGCAAAAACAGTAATGCCGAAAGCAATGCCGCGTATATAGCTTTTCCCGGCCGTTGAATGAAAAATATGTCCATTACCGACAAGATCGAACGGAATGAATTTCTCTTTCCAGGTTTGTCTGCCGACTGATTCACTCACCGTTACGACGAAAACGACATAGATACCGATTATTAATGGTCCGAAAATGAGAGGTATCAATACCATCCAGCCCATCTGTCCTACAAACTCCTGCAGAAACAGATTAACGCCGACGATTAATCCTGCAATGATACCGAGAAACAGTCCGTTTTTAAACCCGATCTCCTGATGTCGCATTTGTTTTATACCGATAACAATCATAAAAATACTTATGATGATATAGGGCAATACCGATGATAATATACTCAGCACCTCCTGTGTCGAGGGCAGAACGGTGGCCGGTATATCGAATTCAATGATAAAATATGATACCGTTGATCCCGCGATGGTTACTTCGACATTGCAGGGAAGTGGTTGGTACGCAGATGTATCTTCCCACTTAAATATGTGGTCGATACGGTTATCGAGAATTCTTTCACGGTGGGATTGAAAGATCAGCATTTCAGGTTCGTGCTGTGTAAAGTTTCGGAGAAATGCTTCGGCATAAGATCGGGCGGAATCTGCATCGATACCCGGGACGGAAACGGTGTCGTCGATATCGATTTGGAACCGGTTTATATTTCCATTTCCATCGACATGCACTCTGACGGTAGAATGCAACTGTGATGTGGGAACAACGATTTCATCACCGCTGCCATCGAGTACATTGTCCGATAATTCAGCTTTTACCCACCGTATATCCCAGTAGAATGCCGGGATACGTTCTCTCAGTAATGTATTTCCGTTTTTCAGACCGTACTCCCGGATAATATGTGAATACAGATCACGGTTGATGCGGAGGTGTGTGGTTCTCCTGAGCTCATCGATATCGATGTCCTGAGCTTCAACCGATGCTGCTGCTTGTTCTTCGATCTCATCTTTTGAAACCGGGAGATACATCCCGCCGAAATGATGGATTATCGGAAAAAGAGACAGGATAATCAATACAGACAGGATAATAAGTCCGCTATGAAGAAGCACAAATTTTGTTTTCAGCATTTTTTATCGTATCGTAGAATAATTTCCGGTGTCTGATAAATATCTATTAATGTAGATAATTTTTTGAAGAATATCTATCCATACGGCTTTACCTCATGGATGTTTCAGATGGCGGAATTATGTAAACTCATCATATTGTTATATATTATATACATCGCATTTAAGTCTCATTCCAACATAAAATACGGAGGTACAATTACTATGAGATGGATTCCGTTAATTACAATTCTTTCACTGGGCATAATCCTTTCCGGCTGCGGAAAAGA
This sequence comes from Bacteroidota bacterium, assembly GCA_007131635.1. Lineage (GTDB taxonomy): Bacteria > Bacteroidota > Ignavibacteria > T3Sed10-11 > T3Sed10-11 > T3Sed10-11. The sequence goes on from SLQE01000220.1 coordinate 2,002, forward strand.
CCCGGAGGAAGTAGTTGAGCCGGCGGGAGTATTGATCGTTTTAAATAAATCGGATGATACGGCATATATTCTGGATCGGGAGACCGGAGAGCATCTTGCATCGGTCCAAACCGGATATCAACCCCACGAAGTGGCGGTTTCACCGGATGGAAAAACAGCGGTTATTACCAACTACGGTACGCGCAATGAACCGGGCAATTCGTTGACGGTTGTGGATGTGAAGCGGGCGGAGCGCGTGAAAAATATCAGTCTGGGTGAACACACCATGCCGCATGGTATACAATTCCTTGATGACGACAGAGTCATCGTCACGACCGAAGGCAATCAAACGGTCGTTATTGTCAACCTTGAGCGTGAAACGATCGAACAGGTGTATATGACGGAGCAAAGAGTATCGCACATGGTGGCGGCTACACCCGAAGGGAGAAGAGCTTTTGTTCCGAATATCGGCTCCGGGAATGTAACGGTTCTCGATCTGGATGCGGGTATTGTCGAGACTCACATCCAGACGGGCGAAGGTGCGGAGGGCATTGCGATTTCACCCGATGGCAGTGAGGTTTGGGTTACAAACAGGGGAGCAAACACGGTATCGATAATAAACACAGCAACATTGGAGATTGAATCCGAACTGGCTTCGCCGGAATTCCCCATACGTGCGGCATTTTCACCAGACGGACGGCATGTTCTCGTTACAAACGCGCGGTCGGGTGATATTACGGTGTTTGATGCCGTCAATCGGGTGCGGGTCGGTGTTATTCGTCTGGATGAAATAGATGAACTGGTGGAGGATGACGATCGATATTTTATCGATCAGTTTGAGGGAAGTCCGATCCCGATAGGAATAGTCGTCGGTCCGGATAACCGCACTGCATATGTTGCCAACACGGCGGCGGATGTCGTTGCGGTGCTGGATATTCTCACACTCGCAGTGTTGGATTTATACAGGACGGGTGCGCAACCCGACGGGATTGCGTGGACACACGTCAGACCTGAAATGTAACACTATAGTGTTTCAGTCAGGGCGACCGGTGCCCGGTCGCCCTGCATTCATTGTAATTACCGTTCCGTCATCAGAAAAATCTCAACCCTGCGGTTATTTGCTTTTCCTTCGGGTGTTTCATTCGATGCTGTTGGGTTATACTTACTCATACCTGCCGCACCCATTCTCTCCGGGTCTATGCCTGCGTTCTCCAGGTGTCTCACTACCTGCGTAGCACGATGAACCGAGAGCTCCCAGTTCGATGCATAGATACGCGGAAA
>SLQE01000184.1 GCA_007131635.1 Bacteroidota bacterium
ACGATCATTTGAGCGATCCGATCACCGCGACAAACCGTAAACGGTTTTTTCCCGAAGTTCATAAGGATCACTTTTACTTCACCGCGGTAATCCGAATCTATCGTACCGGGGGCATTTAAGATACCGACGCCATATTTAACTGCGATACCGCTCCTGGGTCGTATCTGTGCTTCATATCCCTGCGGTAGCTCGATAATGAAGCCGGTCGGAATGACCGTTACTTCGCCGGGTTGTATGATAACATCCGATGGTACGGCCGCTCTGATATCCATACCGGCGGATCCGGCCGTGGCATAATCGGGTAATTCGAGATCGGATGTAGAACCCCCGATGCGATATATATTAATTGCTATTGTTTCCAAATAAACGGTTTTGATTGTGGGCTTACATTATTCTATAGAAAGGTAGTGATAACAAAAAAGAAAATCAACATACAGTGCACGATTAGAAACGATGAGAGCTAATATATGTAACGCTTAAAGGACCTAATCGTTCCGTAGGAGGGTATCGGGGAAAAGGTGAAAGAATAGAGAATCCCTGCGAAACAGAAACTTTTCGGGTTGACCATAGAGACTGTCAAGGCTCTCGCCGAGCCGGTGTAAATCGAATTCGAGTTGCTGCAGATTTTTTCCAAATGATTCGTCAAACGGATGTACACCGTGTTGCATCATCACGGTATCATCGCCTATTATCACGGGGAAACGGTGACGTATAGTATCCGACTGGTGTTGAAGGATTTTCGATAACTCGCGGAGTCTCACGAAATGATCCTCATAATACCGGTCAATCATTAAAGAATCGGTTTTCATTAAAAGGGAGGGAATATCATCGGGTTTCCCCGGGCGTTCTACACGCGTGACGATACGAATCTGCCGATCCTGCCGGTCGTTGTCAATGTGAGGTTGTATATTTATACGGGTGTTCTGCAGCGTCCTTTGAAGCCGATTACCGATCTCACGGTGTATCTTTTCAGAATCGGCATATCTTTCCATTATAAGATTTAGATCGGGCATTTCAAAATTACCGGTTATTACGGTATCCGGTTTCACTATGATGAAAGCACGCTCACGGGGTTTCCTTGGAGCTGCAGAAACTTCAACGGTTCGTTCCCGGGTGCGCAAACCTTCCGGTATCTGCCGTAAGCCTTCCGGTGAGGGCGGAGAGGGGATCTCTATTCGAATTCCGGTAAAATTCGCCGGGGCTGATACGTGCGTAAAAGATCCGGCTTCGGGCACCTGTATATCAGTGTTGAAACGATTCAGTACGATATTGAATCGCGTGCGCTGATCAGGTACCAGTTGCTCGGCTATTGATGCTATGATAAATCTATCCAGGCCGGCTATCTCAGGACTGATAATGATATCCTCATCGCCCGAGACAAACGCAGAAGATCGGATGACATTTTTATATTCCGTCAGGACCGAATCGATCGAACGTTTTTGCTCAAGGGTCACATGTAGATCTGCATACAATTCCGTCAGGGTCGGGACATCGGGTGCTCCGCCTGCATCCGCGTATTGGAGTTCGAAACGGTCTCCCGGTTCACTCTCGACTTTTAATCCTTTTCCGTCCGTCTCCGGAATTTCGAGCACACCGCTGAAGGCAAAACGTATCAGATCATCGTCGGTGACACTTTGAAATAGCGGTTGCAATGCTCCCTTCACAAAACCCTGTTCATAAATATCCTCTATCACGACACGCGTATCCTCAAAATACGCAGTAACCGTATCCCAGTTTCTTGTTATTAGATACGAGCCGACACCCACAATAATCATTATAAGAACGGTAACAACAGGTACAAGTTTTGCGGGTATTATTTCGATTTTCTGTGATTCTATTTCTCCCTCCGCGATACGCCGGGATAATGAAGGCCAGAGAGATCGGGATGATCCGGATGACGATAATGAAAGCATTTTTGACCTTAGAGAAAGTATTTGCTCATATCGCTTCTTCCATTCCGGTTCATTCAGTAGCGTCTCTTCGACAAAACGTATTTCATCAACGTTAAGCTTCCGGTCTATATAAGCCGAGAGCAATTCATCGTATGTACGTTCGTTCTTCATATCGTTTCATCGATATACGATTGCAATAGTTTTCTCATTGACGCCCGTGCGCGCGAAAGCCGTGACTTCACGGTTCCCATCTCACAATTTAGAATTTCCGCTATCTCCTCGTATGTATAATCCTGGATATCTTTCAGTATAATAATTTCTCTCTGTCGCACCGGTAACTTTTTTAACGCACCCTGGATGGCATCTTTGAAATCATCGTGGTGTTGCTCCGTTACCAACCGGTCAATCTTCTTATGTTCATCGTCGGATGCATGATGCAGTGAAATAAATTTTTTCCAACGACGTTTTCGAAGCTCATCCCTGCACTTGTTAATGGTTATCCGGTAGAGCCAGGTATAGAACTTCGAATCGAAACGGAAACCATCCAGCGCCTTGAACACTTTTAAAAAAACATCCTGCGCAATATCATCGACGATATCGTCGCGATTCAGCGTATACAGTACAATCGACCGGACTTTATCCTGATTGCGTTCCACGAGCAACCGAAAAGCATCCTTATTACCGTCCTGGAACTGACGTACCAGATCCTCGTCGGACAGCGCCGATACCCGTTCTATAAGCCGTTCGGAAGCAGCGTACATGTACTCTTTCGGCTGTTCAGCATTTCGTGCATGTTTTTTATGTCCGGTTAGACGCATCAATCGCTTCTTTGTTCCCTTACATAAGATTAAAAGTTAATGAAAAAAGGGATGCCCAGGCCGAAGAAGATTAATAATAAAAATATTAAAACCGTTAAGCCCGATAAAATCGTCCCGATTAATCCCAGCCAGAAACCTAATTTTGCAAGCATTTCTCCGGCAACCGGCGACCTTCCCTGACGTATTTCATCTTCCTCGTGCTTTGCTAAAATCATAGCGGGGATACCGGAAAGAAATCCCAGCATGAATATCGACAGGATACCGAGTATGAGAGAGATAATGGATTTTGAGCTTGCGCTCTGCGAAGGTGGGACGACTGCGGCGGCGGCATCCGCGACCAGAGGATTACCGCACCTGTTACAGAATCTGCTGTCGGTAGTATTATGATGACCGCAGCGGGGACATTGAAGTGTGTTTTCTGTCATAATAATCGTATCCTCTTTTCGTTTTTTATACGGCTGTTTGAATGAAATGTTACATTAAAAAATGAAAAACATGAAGATCCCGAGTATGACCGCCGCGAGTATCCGGTACGTACCTATAACGCG
>SLQE01000392.1 GCA_007131635.1 Bacteroidota bacterium
GTTTAGTAAAAATTAATATGAACCGCAACACAGCTCTTGTGAAACACGTTTTTCTTTAATCAAAAACGGCAGATCTGCTTACCGCCGGTCTTTATAACGACTTGCTGTGAACAAGCCGCACTGATCGCGAGTACCCACTATGATATTTTTTAGTGAATTATGAACAAATGAAAATATCACCTGAGATATAACATCTTCTTACTCTTCACAAATTCCCCTGCTTGCAAACGGACGATATACGTGCCGCTGGGAAAGCCTGAAAAATCTAATACCTGCACATAATACCCCGCTCTCCTGTATCTCGTTAGCAAGCATAGCAATTTCTTGCCCTATCGCATTATATACCGTCACCTGAACGTACACACGCTCAGGAATTGCATACCGGATTGTCGTTGTCGGGTTGAACGGGTTTGGATAGTTTTCATCATTTCATCATAATCATTCTCCGATACTGCACATTGTCACCGGCAGTGAGTGAGTAGATGTACACGCCGCTTGAAACTTCGCGGCCGGTGTAATCGCGTCCGTCCCATGTGATTTCATAAGTACCGGCACTCAAATGATCTCCCTCAATTAAAGTAGCAACCCGCTGACCGAGAATATTAGATATTTCGAGCTGAACATTCGAAGCAACCGGTAACGCGAATCCTATAGTCGTTACCGGGTTGAATGGATTCGGGTAGTTTTGCTCGAGATAAAATGCCTCCGGAATATCGACATGAAGCTCCTGAGCGCTTGTCGTAACCGGTTTGAATGTTACCTTCAGTGTGTCGGCACTCGGAACCCAATGATAAAAGTGGAAACCATCGGTTGCAATGACCGTCCAATAAAAGGATTTTTCCTCCATTTGACCGCCGAGGAACCAATTGTATACGACTTCATGGGGGACCACCATATGCGTTTCTACGCCGCCAAGCTCCCACCAGTCGAGATCATCGTCGTCTATCCTGCCCGACGGGTATAAAAGAAACATCGATCCATCGTCAACGTAATTCTCGTTGAATTCTTCATCGTAAATATCTGGAAGAGGATATACATCGGACATCAACCAAATATATCGTACCTCATCACCGTCCGGGTCTGTCGTCGGATTCCAGGTAAAAGTGATTTCATCGTCGACGGGGATATACGTATCACCGTGAACCACGATTTCTACTACTACATCGTCGCCGGGCTCTAACAAATGAAAGCCATCAACCGGCGGATCGTTATCGATCTCAAAACTCACATGGAAGGTATCATTTGCCCACGTTGTCCCCCACTCGTTTACCGCGGCGATTGTCCAATACAAATCAAGAGTATCTGGCGCTTCGCCAAGTCGATATTCATATAAGGCAAATAGAAACCCCAATTCCCCCGCTCTAACCTCCTCATATGGCTTTGTAGTGTGATCGTCTTCGTCTTCTTCTATAACCATCATGAGGTGCGGATCCAATACGGGTCTGAACAAGTAATATCCCGTCTGGTTTTCACCGTTATCGTCGAGGTTAAGCACATCTTCCCATCGGAGGTTGAACATAGTAGCTGCTTCGGTGAATGTATAATGCATACCGTCTGACGGTTCAAGCAGGTTGAAAGCGGCAGGCGGTCCTATCGAGGCCTTTGAAAAATACACATTATATTCACCGGAACGATCATCGGTCCATACTGCATAGATGATATTGTTTTCATCAATAGTTAATGAGGGATTATTGGCAGCTGAATTCTGGTCGGAAACAAATACTGTAACGGGGAAACTATCCCCTTGATCCATTGATGCCAATAAGAAAAGTCCTTCCCGATATGTGGGAAACGGAGGAGAAGGTTGAAAATCAGGATACACGAGATAAATCACACCTTCATCATTCACCGTGAGAGCCGGAGATCCCCTAGAATCCGTTACTAATTCCTTTTCGTCTCCAAACGTAGCGCCTCCGTCTTCAGATTTTGCATAAAGAATTCTCCTCTCCTCATTCGCATCTTCTTCCAGCCACGCAACATACACGTTCGTTCCGTACACGGCTCCGGCCGAGCTGAACTGCGCTCTGTTATTTGGTGCAGCTACATTGCTGACCGGGATATTTTCTCCGAAACTGACGCCTTTATCGGTTGACTTTGCCAGATAAATATCGGTACCGTCCCCCCCCCTTCTGCCGTCGTTCCACACACAATAGATATTCCCTTGACTATCCAGAAGTATATCCGGGCCACGTTCCATTTCTATATCTGGTATTGGGGCATCAGCTATGTTATACGGTTCTTCAAAAGTACTGCCGCCGTCGGTAGATCTTGAAAATAATATTTGAAACTGCTCATTCTCGCGACTAATAAAAAGAATGTACACGTTATCCCCGTCGACAGCCACTACTGGAAATATACCGTCGGCTGAAATAACCACGGGGTCGGAAAAAGTTTCCGCACCGTCGGTCGACCGGGCAAAAGAAATACCGTTAATCAATCCCTCTTCAGCTATTACATCCGTCCATACCACATATACCCTTCCGGCATTATCAACGGTCATTGCGCTGAAAAATTGGTCTGAGTCCACATCGACACGCAACCCACCACTGATAGTCACACCCCCGTCGGTCGATCGGGATACATAGGTGTGAGAATGAGGGGGACTCACCTGTTGATTAAAATCCGTCCACAGTACATATATATTTTCACCATGAACGCCGATTGTATTTCCACCCCAGAGGTTTATTCTTCCCTCTTTGTCAGGATTCACCTGTACATTGGGTGAAAAACCACCTGCAAAAGTCACATGACATGATAGCATGACTGTAATTAGTATGAAAAGTATCTTATTGGAGTGTATAAATAATTGCATCGGATTCCCCTTCCAAATTTTTAGAAGTATACTATTACTTATTTTCGGGTGCAGAATACTCACTGCAGATATTGATGGTCGCAACATATTGAAGTGTTTCGAACCGTACGTTAGATTAAAATGAACATACTTAGGACCACTACCGTGTAATCCTTGCAAAGTTTATACCATTTTGTGTAAAATTTCAATATTCTCTAAACAGGCGAAATCCTTTAATTATTTATGATAAATGGATGCATAACTCCATTTATATCTTACAAAATTACCTGCCGGGTATATTTTACTTGTGGATTTTCCCGCAGGGATCTCTGCGAGAGAACCAGTGACCTCCTGCTTGTCCCAAAATGGCTTCACTTAGCGAACGAAGTGAAGCTAAGTGAACTGCCATTTTGAGGATCCCTTTTTTGGAATTAAATATTTCCGGTATATTTCGATTTACTAATTA
>SLQE01000215.1 GCA_007131635.1 Bacteroidota bacterium
AGGAAGGGAGCGCAGACGACGAGACCATACTTATTCGAAGCCAGACGAGATACTCGCCGCTGCGCAGATTTATCGAGAGCGATCTGTTTTATGAAGTCACCACGCAGCGATCGGCACGCCTGGAGCGGGTTTTTGTTCGGGTACCGAAAGGAACGGGAAATTATCGTTATCTCGGCGATCTTAATAACAACGGCATCGCCGATGAAGATGAATTCGAGCTTGTGAGATTCGACGGCGACTACATTGTGGTAACCGTTCCCACCGATGAGCTGTTCCCTGTTGTCGATCTACGATCAAGTTTTCGGCTGCGCCTCACACCCTCCAGAATACTCGGAGAGGGCAACGGTCTGCTCGCCGGAATTATTCGCCGGTTTTCTACCGATACAAACCTGCGTCTTGAGGAGAAAAGCCGTGATCCCCGGACGAGCAATATTTATCTGGTGCGGCTCTCTACGTTCAGGAACGAGGCGTATACGATTATCGGCAGTCATTTTATCACACAGGATGTATTTCTGAATGAGCAAAGCCGGGATTTCTCGATGCGGTTCAGGTATATGGAGCGTCAGGGGATGAATCAGTTCAGTCTCGGTGTTGAAAAAAGTAATTTTATCGAGCGTTCGGTCCGTTTGCGATGGCAACTTGTCGAAGAGATCGGTCATCAAATAGATATCATCAGCCGGCGTGACAGGGTAAGTGCGACGCAGCCGAGTAACCGCGAGCGGGCGATAACCTCGAACACAATCCTTTCGGATTTATCATACCGTCCTCAACCCCTCATTGAAGTCGGTTTTGTGCTGGAAGTTACTTCGGCTGATGATGTTTTTCCCGGGAATCCGGTCGAGGCATCGATTAATGCACAAACGTTGCGGGTACAATATTCAATGCGCGCGAGGGGCCAAGTACGTACGGAGTTTTCACGTGAACAGGTGATCGTGAGGCAGAACAGGCCGGAAGGTATGAGCAGACATTCATTTCCTTTCGAACTAACGGGCGGAAGAGTCGAGGGACTAAGCTGGTTGTGGCGGGCGGCATTTGATTACCGGATAAGCAGATTTATCCAGGCGTCGATTCAATATGACGGTCGCGCCGAACATGACCGTCCGGTAATCCATCAGGGACGCGGAGAGGTACGGGTATTTTTCTGATCTCCGGAGCTATGTTACCGATCCCTGACCGAAAGTGTCATATAGAATGTCGCGCCCTGGTTTACCGCCGATTCAACTTCCATGGTACCGCCGTGGTTCTCGATAATTTTTCGGCATATAGGTAAACCGTATCCGTGCCCGTTCGGCTTTGTCGTTATTTTACTCTTCAGCAATTGCTTTAAGACTTCCTGTTCGATTCCCGGCCCGTTATCGCTCACGGCAATCTGAACCAACTCCTTCGCGGGAAAAAATTTTGTTTCTATCTGAATAGTACATTCTTCCCGCGCTTCCACTGAATTATTTAAAAGGTTAAGCAATACTTGGTGTAGTTGTTTCTCATCGAACGGTAATGACGGGATATTTTCATCAAGTGATAATTTTATTGTGGCTTTACTGTATCGCTTCAATGTTCTGATAAATTTAACGACATGTTTAATGTGCTCGTTTATATTGCCGGACCTTTTCTCGACTTTTGCCGGTGAGGAGTCGAGCAATCTGGTTGCAAACTCGCTTATCCGGAATACCGATCCTATCGAATTTTGAACCCTCTGGATTTCCGGCGATGATGCGAGCGACGGATTTTTCGACATCGAACGTTCAAGGGATTGCAATTGTAAAAGCACCACATTTATAAGGTTTTTCAATTCGTGACTGATTTCCGCGACCATCTCTCCTTTGCTCACCATCCGTTCCGATTTGATGAGGTGCTTGTTTACGTCTTCGAGATCCTGAAACGCACTCTGCAGATTGTTAAACAACATTGCATTTTTTATGGCGATCGCCGCCTGTCCGGCGAGCGCTTCATATAAATCGACTACCTCTTCGAGCTCGTCCGGCCGCGTCGAGCGGCTGTCGACATAAATGACTCCGATTTTTTCGTTCCGAACGACAAGCGGTGAGCAGAGAATAGATTCCGACCGGTACGACTCTATCTTTCCATTCCCGTTATTGTGTCCGTTCGCTTGTTCGTTTTTAATACAGATGGATTCACCTGTCGTAAATACATCGTGTACTATCGTCTCGTTGATCGTATGTCTGTCCGTTGAAAGCGTTTTTCCACGGGAATCGCAGGCGAGTACACACTGTAATTTTTTATCGTCATCCGACAAAATCAGAAATCCCCGTTCCGCCGAGGCCAGTTTGATTGCATTATCTAATACAAGTTCAAGCACTTCTGCAAAGACGAGAGATTTATTTATACATTTGACAGCCTGAAGAGTCAGTTCAAGATCTCTGATACGGCGTTTAACGGACGAACCGTTTTTGTTTTTTGTTGATTGAAAAGATTCGTCGAGTACAAGTTCACAAAAATTCATGCATTTCCCCTGATGCTAATTATTCTTTAGCCTGTGACAGAATGCTTTTTTTATTTTCTATGATGGTAAATTCGCAAAGATCGTGCCGCTATTATTCCCCCGGTTACATTGAGTCTACACTTTAAAAAACATATTATTCAAGTCCCGACAATCACGGAAGTGTCGATTATTTCGAATTAGAGCCGATTTTATCCTGATTGATACACCGAAATACTTACAGGAGGTACGGATTATTTTGTTGTGAAATAAATAATACCCGGCTATCTTTTTTATTGAATGAAATATGCATTTCCATTTGTACTTTGTAGATATTACAAGTTTATTATGGATGGTTTTTGGAATATTATGATCCCGTTACTTTTTGAAATCTGCTCCGGTTATAGTTGATTTTTGCCGGAGAAATCATATATTTGTCTATTACTTATTTTACTATACCCACATTCTAAGGGAGGACCTGTATGAATGTACCGGAAAAATCATATGATGAGAGACTTGCCGAGTTCGAAGCCCGTATCGCTCGCGGAGAAAAAATCGAACCCGGTGACTGGATGCCGGAAGAATATCGTAAACAGCTTATTCGGATGATAGGTCAGCATGCGCACAGCGAAATTGTCGGTATGCTGCCGGAAGGGAAGTGGATCCCTCACGCCCCCGGTTTTCGCCGGAAGCTTACACTTATTGCAAAGGTACAGGATGAAGCAGGCCACGGACAATTGCTTTACCGTGCTGCCGAAACTCTCGGGAAATCGCGTGGAGAGATGCTTGATGAGTTGCTCGAAGGGAAGGCAAAATAT
>SLQE01000079.1 GCA_007131635.1 Bacteroidota bacterium
ATCCAGAAACGTTTTCTGAAGTCTTCGACCATATGGCTGTGGTGGTCGTGATGCTTATCATCGTCGTGATTATTATTTTCTTGATTCTGTTGTTCACCATTATTCTGATTATTAGACATTGTCTAATCTCCTTTAGTTTCATGATGCCGATTAGCGAGCAACGTTGTATTATCCCTTCCAGAATGGTTCTTTTTTTAGTTCATAGGTTCTGTAGATTAAATAGACCGACGGTATAATGAGCAGTGCAAGTATCAGTGCCGTCGCCAAACCTCCTATTACGGGTGCTGCAATGCTCTTCATTGCGGTCGATCCCACACCGACCGCAAACATAATTGGTACCAGTGCAATTGCGTCCGTAGTGACCGTCATCAGGATCGGACGCAGACGCTGAACTGTTCCTTCCATAACCGCTTCCTTGAGGTCCGCTAACCCGGTCAGTTCGCCGTCCTCGATTCGTTGATCGACTGCATTATCGAGGTACACTAATAGTACTACCCCAAGCTCCGCCGCAAGACCCGCGAGAGCGATCATGCCGACCCAAACGGCTACACTCATGTTGTAATCGAGTATCCAGAGAAACAGAAACGCTCCTATAGTGGCAAACGGTAATGTGCCGAGCACGATCAGGCAGCGGGGAACGGATTTAAAGTTCAGATACAGTAGGAAAAATATTATTGCGATGGTAATCGGTATCAGCATTTGTAATCGTTCCTGCATTCGCTGCATATATTGATACTGTCCGACAAATTGGATCGTAACGCCCGGGGGCAGCGGGATTTCTTCTCTAATCCGCTCTCGTGCTTCTTCAACATAACTGCCGAGATCTCTTCCTCGAACATTTGCACTGACCAGGTTTCGCAACTGTCCCATCTCCGTTGCGATCATCGGCGGACCGTCGGTATATTCAATCGACGCGAGCATACCGAGCGGGATCTGTGCTCCTTTTGGTGTCGGTACAAAAACGCGTTTTATATCGTCGAGGTCCTGGCGTAGTTCACGTCCGTAACGAACATTGACCGGATATCGCTCACGGCCTTCAACGGTCTCGGTGATATTCATACCGCCGACAGCCATTTCGACGATTGTATTTACATCGTCAGTTGTTAATCCGTACCGTGCAGCAACATCACGATGCGGCTTAATATCGAGATAATATCCACCGGTCGGGCGTTCTGCAATGGCACTTCGCGTACCTTCGATATCCTGCAGAACGCGTTCGATCAAGACTGCCGTATGTTCGATTGTTTGTAAATCAGGGCCAAGCACATTGACAGCAACCGGACTGCGAACTCCCGTCGCGAGCATTTCTATACGTGTTTGAACCGGCATCCACCAGATGTTCGGCATTCCGGGTATCTGTAATTCGCTATCCATCTCCGATATCAATTCATCCCAGGAGATTTTCCGATGCTCCGGCCATATCCATCGGAAAGGTGATTTCATCCACTCCGGCATCCAACCGGAATACCACCGCTTCTGATCGATTTCTCTCCAATCCGATTCATCATGAAGTATGATCGTAGTTTCAAACATGTTAAGCGGCGCCGGGTCGGTGGCAGTCTCCGCACGTCCGGCTTTTCCCTGAACACTCTTTACTTCAGGGAATGATTTTATTATCTGACCTTGAATATTAAGCATATATTGTGCTTCGGCAACCGACATACCCGGCGGCGTCGTTGGCATGTATAAAATCGCGCCCTCCTCAAGCGGAGGCATAAACTCCGAACCGAGCTGATTAAAGATCGGATACGCAAATAAAATTGCTACGATTGCAATACCGACCACTATCCATCTGTGCATCAGAGTAAAATGCATGACGGGTTGAAATACTTTGTGAAGGAAACGACTTATCGGGTGTTTATCCTCGCTCATTATGTTTCCTTTGATAAGGAATGCGATCAAAGCAGCAGCGAAAGAGATCGAAAGTATCGATGCGGTAAACATTGCAAAGGTTTTTGTGAATGCAAGAGGTCTGAACAGACGGCCTTCTTGTGCCTCAAGTGCAAACACGGGGAGGAAGCTGACCGTGATGATCAACAGCGCAAAAAATATCGGTCGTCCTACCTGCTTTGTCGCTTCGATGATAACCTGTTCCCGGTTTTCTTTACGTCCCCGTTTGTCCCATCGATCGAGCCGTTTATGAACGTTCTCGACAAGCACAACAGCCGCATCGACCATGACACCGATTGAGATTACAATACCTGCAAGAGACATGACATTAACGGTAATACCTGCAAAATATATTAAGATGAACGATATGGTCACTGCGACCGGAAGAGTGATAATGATAACCAATGCACTTCGCAAATGAAGCAGGAATAGACCTATAACGAGGAGAACTATTGCCATGACCTGTATTAACGTCCATGTCAGTGTAGATATCGCCTCATTAATCAACTCGGAACGGTCGTATGCAATTTCCAAGGTAGTTCCGGGGGGGAGGGCAGGCCTCACCTCCTCGATTCGCTCTTTCACACGGTTGATCACGTTTAAAGCATTCTCACCGTATCGCATGACGACTATACCGCCGACCGCTTCGCCTTCTCCGTTCCATTCCGCCAACCCGCGGCGCTGATCGCCGCCGAGCTCCACCGTGGCGATATCTTTTATCCGGACCGGTGTACCTCCGTGTTCCATAATGACCACCTCTTCAAAATCTTCCACCGACGTCAGATAACCGCGTCCGCGTACCATGATCTCCGTACCTGACATCTCGATAGTTCTGCCGCCTACATCCCGGTTACTCTTCTCGATAGCGTGCATGACCATCGGTAACGGTATGTCGTATGCGAGCAGTTTTACCGGATCGATGATGGCTTGATATTGCTTTACAAAACCTCCGAAACTTGCGACTTCGGAAACACCCGGTAGACTTTCAATCCAAAACCGTAAATACCAGTCATTAAAACCACGGAGATCGGCTAACGACTGCTGACCGGTTGTATCCTGCAGCGTGTATTGAAATACCCAACCGACACCCGTAGCATCGGGTCCGAGTGTCGGGGTCGCATCCCGGGGAAGTTCACCCTGTACCTGATTGAGATACTCCATAACGCGGCTTCGTGCCCAGTAAAGATCCGTCCCCTCTTCAAATATAACATACACAAAGGACATACCGAACATCGACTGGCCGCGAACATATCGCACATTTGGCGCAGACAGCAGGGCGGAGGTGATCGGATAGGTGATCTGATCTTCTATTAAGTCCGGACTCCGTCCCATCCATTCGGTAAAAATGATTACCTGCGGATC
>SLQE01000214.1 GCA_007131635.1 Bacteroidota bacterium
CAAATGTGGTCACGAGCAGCATAATAACAATGCCGAGCCGGTAATTTGCCTGGTAGATTCCGACTGTTGCATCATCGGTGAGCATACGTAACAGCGGACGGTCGATTACCTGCAGCGCGATTGCGGCGACACCGGCCGGGACATACGGAATACCGAATTTTAACAGAGATTTCCATAGCTCCGGCGAAAAGCTTAAACCGAGAAATTTCCACGATACGGGTATGAGCAAAAGCAGGGTCGATCCCGAAGCAATCAGACCGGCAAGGAAGACACCCTCGACACCCATACCTAAAAAAGCGAGGAACACCACGTTCAGTGTAACATTGATTATTATATTGGCGAGTTTTACCGCGGTAAAGAGCCCCGGTTTGTGGCGTAATCGCAATGAGGCGAAAGGAACCAGGGCAATTGTATCGAAGCAGAGTATCCACGCTGCAAATACGATCAGTCTGCTACCCGATTCACCAAAGCCGGCAATCGAGGATATCTCACCGTTAAATACGGAAAGTAACGATGAAAAAAGAATCGATGTGATGAAGAGCGACAGAAACGGCGTTGAGAAATTTTGTTTTTGAGTGCCTATCTCCTGTGTTGAAGCGTATTTGAAATACGCCGATTCCATTCCATAGCTGAAGAAGATAGTAGAAAAAGCAATGAGTGAAAAAAGATACGCGACAATTCCATACTCGCCCGGTTCGAGAATGTGCGTATAAAAAGGCACCAGCAGAAACGTCAGAAAACGGCCTATGACAGTCATAATACCGTATACTATAGTTTCTGCGCCCAGGCGTTTTATTTTATCCAACATAAAATTGCTGGTTATCAAGAAATGCGGAAGGTAAAGGAAATAGCCCGTGGTGAATGTGTCGCTTCCGGTACAGCAATATAGTGAATACCGGTCTCGGCAACCTCGCGTACGTTTTGAAGCGAAATATTACCGGTTACCTCAATTTCTGTTTTTCCCCCGATTTTTTCAACAGCTTGCGGAAGGACCTGAGGCGGGAATCCCGAGAGAATTATCCTGTGCAACCGGGCGGTATAATCGAGGATATCACGCAACTCATCAAAAGTTCGTACCTCAACACTTACCGGACGATGATAATTCTTTGTATAATCGAGAGCCTTCCTCACCGTCTGTGAAATACCACCCACGGCGTGTGAAAAGTCATTGTTAACAATAATCTCCTGATCGCTGCTGAATGAACGCACAGTTCCCCCTCCGGCTTTGAACGCTAAATGATCGAACATCCGGAAATTCGGAACGGTATACCGGGTGCCGACTATCTTTACACCTGTCCCTTTGACCTCATTGACATACTCACGGGTAACCGATGCTATGCCGCTCATCCGCATGATGAAATTCAGTGCAGTTTGCTTTCCTTGTAGTATCCCGCGTAAGGGTCCGTGAATATGTGCCACAGTCTGACCGGATGTCAGCACATCACCGTCACGAAGCAGCGGGGAGAACGTGATTTGCATATCGATATAACGGTAGACCAGGCCGGCCACCTCCAATCCGGCAGCGACTCCGTTTTCGGATGAAATAATGTGTGCCGTGGCAAGTTTTTCTTTGGGGATAATACTATCGGTCGTTACATCACCAAATCCAAGATCCTCGAACAATGCCTGCTCAATGACCCGTGAAACCGAACTATCATGGAGATCATGCATCTTCTTCATCGTCAACCAGCATAATTGGAATATCGTCTTTTATTTCGTACACCTTACCGCATTTTTTACAGGTCAGTGTATTCTTCTGCGTGTCGTAATCGAGATCACCGTGACATTTGGGGCAACACAGGATATCAAGGAGTTCTTTTTTTAACATATTCACACTTTACTTTATATATTATAAAAGGGTTTCATAAGTTCATTAAAAAACTCCGGTGACCGTACAGGTCTTCCGGACGTGCCGTCGATAAAACCATGGATAGTATATCCGGTTGCCAGCACCAGATCACCCCGTCTTGCTTCATATTCGATCTTCATCTTGACCAGGGGCTGATCTCGAATAGTTGTTTCCACCTCAATCAATTCATCGTAATACGCGGGGGAGATATATCTCGCATGTGCTTCAATAACCGGTAAATACACATTCTTTTTTTCAACGTCGTTATACGACATCCCGATGGAACGGAGCAGATCGCTTCGCGCGAATTCAAAATATTCAAAGAACCTGGCGTGATGTACAATCCGCATTTGATCTGTGTCGGCATACCGGACGCGTATTTTTGAGGTACAGGTTATCATCCGTTCATCTGGGCAAATTTCTGTATGCGTCGTTCTATCAGTTTGTCAGGTTTCAGTTTTGAGAGTGACTTTAGTTCCTCAACCAGTACGTCTTTTAAGATCATCGCCGCACCCTGTGGATTCCTGTGAGCACCGCCCACCGGCTCTTTTATGATCCGATCCACGATCTTCTGTTCTACCAGATCCGGCGCGGTCAGACGCAACGCTTCCGCCGCCTGTTCTTTGTAGTCCCAGCTTCGCCAGAGGATGCTTGAACAAGATTCGGGTGAAATGACGGAGTACCATGCATTCTCCATCATCAGGATCCGGTCACCTATACCTATGCCAAGTGCTCCTCCGGACGCGCCCTCACCGATAATAACGACTATGACCGGCACTTTCAGCTTTGACATTTCAAAGAGATTCCGCGCAATTGCCTCGGCTTGGCCCCTTTCCTCGGCTTCTAATCCGGGGAATGCTCCCGGTGTATCGAGCATAGTAATAACCGGCCGGTTAAATTTCTCTGCAAGTTTCATCAACCGCAATCCTTTTCTGTATCCCTCCGGATTCATCATCCCGAAATTCCGGTAAACATTCGATTTCGTATCGCGTCCTTTCTGCTGACCGATGACCATCACCGTTCTTCCTTCCAGTGAGGCAAAGCCCCCGACGAGGGCTTTATCATCACGGAATTTTCTGTCGCCGTGCAATTCGATAAAATCATCCATGAGCAGTTGTATATAATCGAGTGTATACGGACGATCGGGATGGCGCGCTATTTGCACCCGCTGCCATCGTGTCAGATTGGAATAGACTGACTCCCGCAGTTGATCAACTTTTTTCTCCAGTCTTTTTATTTCACCGGATATATCGATATTGCTCTCATATTTTCTCATCTCCTGAATCTTCTGCTCGAGCTCGTATACCGGTTTTTCAAAATCAAGAACGGTTTTTGCCATTCGTTTCTCCTATGATTTTTGGGAAGTCATTCCTAAAATACAATTTTTTAGCAAAATCTCAATATCCATAAAAAATGATTGGTTCTTGGCATAATATACATTATAATTGTGTATATCAGCGGGGTCAAGTTCATTTCCGCGCTGTAATTGCACAAGCCCCGTTAGTCCCGGTTTTCCCAGGAATGCAGCACTTTCTCCGATCGTTTCAACAGGCGGCCCTACAAAACTCATTGATCCGAAAACGATTTTCGGAAGTGCATCGATCCAGTGATCTTTACGGCGACCGAACAATAAGGTACGAAAAGGATACATAGATAACAAGAGAATCGTCCCTAACCCGATATCAAATCCGCGTTTTACAAGCTGATTTACCTTACGGTTGATACTATATTCAATTTCAATGAGCGGTACTTCATCAAGCTGATCGATGGTACCCTTGCCGATGACAACCTCCATATCGCTTGGAATTAACTTATAATTCACCGAGCGGTTTTTGCTTTTTGATATCACCGATAATATTTCGCCGTAACTGACAGTCTCCGGTAAAAATATCACATCGCTTATTCGATGTTCCTGAATAACCTTGCCGATGTTATTTATACTGCCGATTATCGGTATACCCTGCAGTTGTTCACCGATCCTCTGGTGTGTCGTATCGAGAATTCCCACGATGTGATAACTATCCTGTATACGTTTACGTAATTTTTTTATAATCTCGGGTGTTATCGGATTAATGCCTACGATGACAGTCCGTTTCGGTGACAATCTGAACATCCCGCCGACTCCCGGCACCCCGCCGGACAGCCGGACGAAAAAGCGCCATCCCGGTATCACAATCATGAGGATCGCGCCGGATATGATCACAACCATCCTGCTGAACGCGTAATCTTTAAAGAAGAACGTGATAGAGGAGATAAGGATAACGGTTACCACAACCCCGATCACGGATCGCGAAACCGACAAACGGTGTTTTGTATATCCGCCCGTAAAGGCAATAACGGATATCAGGATTAAGGGAGGTACTATAATAATGATGGGATATGCATAATCGGGGAAATGAAACACCCGCCCGAGCCAGAGATATTCGGCGGCAATAACCGAAAGGTTCACAATGATAAAATCAACCGCTGCGGGTACACTTCCGTGCATAAGCCGCCGTCCCCATGCCAGCAATGCCCTGAGCCATATGGTAGTATGCAACAGACCTTTTCCCAGCGGCGAACGGGAGATATTCTTCTCGACAAACACCGACATAGCCTTATAAAAGGTACGAATTTCATCGATATCACTCCGGCGGGTACTTTCCCCCTTGTAATGGATAATCTTTGTATCGGGGATATATCTGATTTTCCAGCCGGCCTGTTGAATACGATAACACCAGTCGAGATCCTCGCCATACATAAAGAAGGTTTCGTCTAACCCGCCGATCTCTTCGTACACCGGTTTGCGGATCATCATAAAGGATCCGCTGATCGCATCCACATCATAACTTTGATCGGGGTCGCGATATGTTACATTATATTTTCCGAAAATTTTTGTTCGGGGGAAGAGCGTGCTTAATCCGGATATTTTGGTAAACGCCACCCAGGGTGTAGGAAATCCACGCCGGCAGGCAAGCTGTAGCGTACCGTCAGGATTGAGAATTTTACAGCCGGCCATACCGATTTCAGGATTATCTTGAAACGCGGTCAACATGACATCGAATGTATCTTCCTGTACAACCGTATCGGGGTTAATGAGTAATATAAAATCGCCGCTTGACCGTGCAAGCGCCATATTGTTGGCACGTGCAAACCCGACATTTTTTTCATTTGCGATAACGAGCACACCGGGAAAATGCACCCGGAGCATTTCGACACTGCCGTCATCCGAGGCATTATCGACGACGAATATCTCCGATGTCAGTTCCGGATATCGCTGCATAGCAAAATCAATGCTCTTCATGATAGTCCGCAATGCCTGCGCAAGGAAGTCCTTAACATTAAAGTTTACTATGATGACGGATACTCGCATAATTAATGCAATCCCAAAATACTGCGTATGCGAAGACCCCATACCCGGAATATTGCTTCAATGACAATACGTTTCGACATTTTTGAAATACCCACGCGTCTGTCTTCGAATATTATCGGTATTTCGGTCAGACGGAATCCCTTTTTATATGTTTTAAAATTGACTTCAATTTGAAATGCATAGCCGTTTGACTTTATTTTACCTAAGTCCAATGCGGCTAATACCTCTCTTCTGAAACACTTATACCCCCCTGTTGCATCATATACGGGCATACCTGTTATTATACGGGTATACGCATTTGCGCCAAAACTGAGAAGAACGCGTTTAATCGGCCAGTTAAGTACCCGGACGCCATCTTTGTATCGGGAACCGATGACGAGGTCGTATTCTTTGATGGCCTCGAGGAATTCAGGAATTTTTGCCGGGTTATGAGAAAAATCCGCATCCATTTGAAATATATAATCAAACCCTTGCTCGAGAGCGTATCTGAATCCCGCCACGTAAGCCGTCCCGAGACCTAACTTTCCTTTTCTTCGAATAAGATGTATTCTCTGATTATCCTTTTTCATTTCTTCGACGAGTTCCCACGTCCGATCCGGTGAATTGTCATCGACGACAAGTACTTCTACCGTATCGTTAACGGACAACACGGTCGTTATTAACTGATAGATATTATCTGCTTCATTGTATGTCGGGATAATCACGAGTGCACGTTCCATAATGAGCTTTCCTGCTATTGATTCATTTGTATTTATCACCTGTTAATATGTTACCGACCTTTACCCAATACCACTCGATATATAGTCATTAATAATATTTTCAGATCCATTCGTATGGACCTGTTTTCGATATAATATAAATCATACTGCAACTTTGTCTTTACATCCTCAAACGACTCGTCGTACTTATGTTTCACCTGTGCCCAGCCCGATATACCCGGTCTGACGGCGTGCCGCCGTGAGTACAACGGTATTTGAGTATTAAATCGTTCGACAAAGAACGGCCGTTCCGGGCGTGGTCCGATCAGGCTCATCGATCCGTTTAGTACATTAATAAATTGGGGGATTTCGTCAAGGTGCAGTTTTCGCAGGATGCCTCCGACCCTCGTAATTCTCGGATCCTTTTTACCCGCCCAGGTCGGTCCGCTTAACTGCTCGGCATCTTCCCGCATCGATCTGAATTTATAAACATTAAAGATCCGTCCATCCCTACCGACACGCTCCTGCTTATATAATACCGTACCCGGCGAATCGATTTTAATTGCGATAGCAACAATGATCCAGAGCGGCATACCGGCAATGAGTATAAAAAAGGACACCACGATGTCGATACTTCGTTTGAGACTCTCCTCCCACGGCTGCATTATTTGCGGCATTACTTCGATTAACGGTACACCGTAAATCTGATTGGTTCGTACCTGCCCGCCGACGATATGATACATATCTGGCATAATCTTAAAACCGACATCGATGCCGTTACAAGAGTCGATCAGCGATACGACCTTTTCCTGATTTTTCCCTTCGAGAGCGATTAACACCTCTTGTATATTATGTTCGCGGATGATGTCGGGAAGTTTGGTATACGTTCCGAGAAACGGCGTCTCGTTAAAATCGTTCCGCTCTGCAGATTTTTTCTGTGTAACCACGCCAATCACCGAATAACCCAACGCCGGATGTTTATTGACAAGCTCGAGTAATTCGGCTGCGCGTTTGGTATCGCCCACGATTATCGTCCGCCGGTGACCGATCCCTCTCTCAAGTAATTTATGCTGGATGGTACGAACAACCATGCGCCCCGTTCCGACAAAAAGGATAAGCGAAAACCAATAGCCGATAATCAGGAGTCGTGAACTAACCTGGGCGCCGCCCCGCGTTTCATCATCAAGAAAAATAACAATGAATATAACCACCGCTCCGACGCTGATCGCCTTGACAATATTCGAAAGCTCATCGACACGAGACTTCGCATACCAGGGCCGGTACAGGCCGAAAAACCAGAGAACCAGAAACCAAAACAAACAGATCACGAACATCGGTATAAGAAAATCCGGCCGCAAACTATACGGTATCATCCCGCTTTCGACGCGGAAGTAATAATGCAGTACCCACGCCAGGTTAATGGCGAGGAAGTCAAAGAGGATGATGAGAAGTATTTCGGTTTTTCTTGACAAAAAAGATCCTTACCTGATATAAATCATCCGTTTACTTTCCCGGAAGCTCCCGATCTGCAACCGGTATATATACACTCCGCTTGGAAGACCCGATGCATTAAAAGTAATTTCATAAAATTGTGCCGGTTGTTCTTCATTTACGAGCGTTGCAACTTTCTGTCCGATTGTATTATATACTGTTAGACTTACGTGACCTCTCTCGGGTACTGTGTAACCAATGACTGTTGTCGGGTTGAAGGGATTGGGATAATTCTGATATAAATGAAATCCCGAAATTACATTATTTTCATTGATGTTATTTTCGTAGACATTGGTGTATATTCCGGGATTAAACTCCCAGAATTGCAATCCGCCATTGACTGGCGCTGCCATCGCTCTGACATATCCCTTTTCGCCAATCGAAAACGCTACATGATCGGCGAATCTAACCGGTCCGGGAAAAGATGGTCGTTCCGACCACTTATCTTCAATAGGATCATACATACAAAATTTTCCTTCATGAGATAACTCTCGATTTATACCTGCATATCCCTTGTTTCCGATCGAAAAACCGACCATTCCATATGAAAATGTACCCGTACACACATCAGGGATTCTGGCTCTTTCAGTCCACTGATCTGCTTGGGGGTTATATTCCCAAAAATCGAGTCGGTTAGAGTGTATTGCACCTCCCATATATCCTTTGTCACCAATTGAAAAACTAACTCCTCCGTATCTATCGTCTCCTCCAAAATCGGCTTTTTGAGTCCATGTATCGTTTTGTGGATCGTATTCCCAAAATTCTCGCGTGTAGTGTGCATTTCCATCAACACCATACTCTCCAACGCCAATATAACCTTTATTACCAATTGAGAATGACTGTATATTATTTACAGCTATACCGGGAAAATCGGCTTTTCGTTGCCAGGTATTTATTTCGGGGTTATATTCCCAAAAATCTTTTAATCCTTCCAGATTCGAACCCATCCCGACATAACCTCTATCATTAATCGAAAAACCAACCGCATTCCGTCTTTCGATTCCTACAAAATCGGCAACTTGTTTCCATATACCGTTGACCGGATCATATTCCCAGAAATCTTTCTGAGGTCCGGTTGAGAAACCTGTACCTATATATCCTTTATTGCCTATCGCAAAACTTACTGCACCACCTCTTCGATCCCCGCCAAAATCAGCTCGCCTTACCCAGGGTTCAGGTTGAACTGTATCATCCCGGTCCGGATCATATTCCCAGAAATCTTTATATCTGGTGTTCGCCCAACCTCCGGTTCCGACATATCCGGTACTATCAATTGAAAAACTAACAGCACCTACCCTTCCCGAGCCTGCGTAATCAGTTAGCTTTGTCCATATGTCTGTTTCTGGATCGTACATCCAAAAATCTCTTGCGGTTCCAAACTGTAATTCGCCCGTCCCTATGTACCCCTTTCCATCCATCGAAAATCCGGATGCAAACTGTCGCCCTTCACCCCCAAAATCGGCTTTGCGGGTCCATATATCAGTTGCGGGATCATACTCCCAGAAATCTTTACCAAATCCACCCGTACCGACGTATCCTTTATCCGCTATAGAGAAACCGACAGACCGTTGTTTCCCTTCCGGAAAATCTGCTATTCGACTCCATGTATCATCAGCGGGATTATATTGCCAGAAATCTCTGCTTGAAGTAGCTCCTCCAGCATACCCTGTTCCCAAATATCCTTTATCATTGATAGAGAAACCCACAGCACTTTCTCTTGCGGAGCCGGCAAAGTCTGCTCGTTGCGTCCAAACATTTAATGCGGGGTCATACTCCCAAAAATCATTGAATCGATTGTTGCCTCCTCTGCCCGTTCCAACATATCCCTTACCTTCAAGGGAAAAACCCACGGCCATCATTCTCGCCTCACCGCCAAAATCGGCTTTTTGAGTCCATGTGTTATTATCAGGATCATATTCCCAAAAATCATTGTGATATCCTTCTGAAGAAAGTCCCGTTCCAACGTACCCTTTTTCACCTATTGCAAATCCTACTGCAAATTGTCTTGACGAACCGCCATAATCCGCGACCCGCATCCACGGATTATTACCTGTTGTGAATTCGAATATGTCCGACCAATCGCTTTCGCCGCTTTCACTCTTCGCTTTTACTCTCCAGTAATACCTTGTTTCGGGAGATAATACATTAACAATAAATACTGTATCGGAAACGCTCTCCTCATTTATCGATAAAGGATAGAATCCCCGGTCTGACGAGATTTGTAGATGATAATATTCTGCACCGGAGATGGAGTGCCATTTCATATGTATGTTTTCATTTGAGATATCCAGACTTGCATTTTCAGGTGCGATCAACTCGGGGCGTGAGAATATCTCTTTATCCGGATCAAACTCCCAGAAATCTATCAAGCCACCGGTTCCTACGTATCCTCTATTTCCGATTGCGAAACCAACGGCATTCCATCTTTCCACTCCATTGAAATCGGGCTTCCTGTTCCATGTATCAGTTTGCGGATCATACTCCCAAAAATCCCGGTGGAGATTCATTCCGCGTCCTGTTCCGATATACCCTTTTCCATCAATTGTAAATCCTACCGCTTCAGATCTGGCTGCACCGCCAAAATCGGCTTTCCGAATCCATTGGTCGGAATCAGGATCATATTCCCAGAAATCCTTATAGTTTTCGCCATCTCCGTACCCTATTCCCAGATAACCTTTATTATTGATCGTGAAGCCCGCCGCGCCGTGTCTACTTTCGCCAGGGAAATCCGCTTTTTGCTCCCAGCTATCAGTGTCAGGATCATACTCCCAAAAATCTTTGAACCACGGTCCGAAATCCCAATCGACGTTCCCGGTTCCGATATATCCTTTATTTTCAATTGAGAGACCAAAAGCATTAAATCGTGCCGTGCCGGCAAAATCTGCTCTTTGTGTCCAGATATTCAATTGCGGGTTATATTCCCAAAAATCCGAGAGTAATTGCCACCCTTCATCATAGTAATAACCTGTTCCAATATACCCTTTATCACCTATAGAAAAACCAATGGCGGACGCTCTTCCCGTACCTCCGAAATCAGCTTTCTGGGTCCATACATCTTCTGAGGGATCGTATTCCCATAAATCAACACTGTAAATATTTGTGTAAGAACCTTCATATGCGAAACCCGTCCCCACATACCCTTTATTCCCTATCGTAAAAGCTACCGCGCCGCTAACGGCAGTTCCGCCGAAGTCGGCCTTTCGCGACCAGACTTCATTTGCATAAATCGTAGAAAAACTTACAAATATAAATAGAAAATATACTTTTAATAAAATCATCATTTTCCCCTCCACGTGAAGTCATTGTCCCAAGACACCTAATGAGTCCAATTCATTAACGGAGACACTCGGTGGAAATATATTCTGACGAATTTTAGCAATAACCATTTCCGCTACCGATATCGCAGCCTCTTCTGTATTAAAACCTTCATTACCCGGAAGCGCGGGAATATTGGGCTGATGTATTAATATTCGTCCGTTCGTCTTAATATTATAACCGTATGTGTTATTAGGCGCCGGGATAATTTCATACGTAAGTTGACCATCTACGTACAATTGAACTTCATTTTCGTATTCTTGATTGGGTCCCGTATCCTGCACAGATGGAACCTGATGTACCATTGATTTAATAATAATGAATAATAAAATAAGTGCACCAAGTGCGATAGATCCGATTATATATTTTTTCTTCGCGTCCATAAATACCTGCCTGAGTTATTACCTATAGACCTTCCACATAGGTTGTTTTTTATTTTGTAAAAACTTAATAAAACCGAGTAACAGCGCATAATGCATACTTACGAAAAAAAATGGATATCCGAATGCACCTAACGACACATTAAACCGATCGAACATATACCCGATCACAGCAAGCCCATAAAATACAATCTGCAAGAACAGAAAGACGGTATAGATGGCCGGGGGAGAAATTAATACGAGACCGATATTTGCAGCCAATCCCAGAAGCATAAGCATCGGAACGATCCACCGGATAACCTTATGAGACCATAATGCGAATGCCACAAACTTCCATCGGGGAGAAAGCAAATGTTTTATCTCATTCAATCCGACAAAATTAGCAGTCCCTATCCTGACTTTACGGGAAAATTCGTGTTGCATAGTTCCGGTTGTTTTTTCGTATCCTCCTGCCTCATCATCGTATACTACCCGTGCTCCCTGGTCGACAACGGCTAAAGGTATAAGAAAATCGTCCATGACTATCTTGTCGACGGGTAGATTTCTATAGAGTGGGCGCCGAATTGCATAAATTGCTCCCGTCGCACCGATCGTGGTATGGATAGTGCCTTCCATGTGTTTGATCATATTTTCGTATTGCCAATACACACTCTCCCCCACACTACTGGCATTCCTATTATACGGGATCAGCCTCAATTTTCCACATACCCCACCGATTTTTGCATTCTTGAAATTTCGAACAAGTTTCCGTACCGTTTCACGGTTATAGGTTGTATTCGCATCGGAAAAGACGAGTATATCGTTTTCAGCTCTCCCGGCAAGATCATTAATCACGGCAGACTTACCGCGCCGTTCGGTGAATTCAATAACCTTGATATGGCTATATGTATGTTTTTCTAAAATTTGTAACGTTGTGTCGGTGCAGCCATCCAAACCGATTAATACTTCAATTTTATCGACGGGATAATCAATATCCAATACATTTTGTATTTTTGCCTCTATTGTGCTCTCTTCATTATGTGCAGCAATCAGCAAAGATACGGTTGGCAGGTAATCTGCTGGAACCGCCGGTTTATTGGATAATAATCTATACCATACAAGAAGAATTATCGGATACAGAGCATACGTATATACTATCAATCCGATTGACAGCCAAAACAATAATACTAATATGTATTCGACCACAAGCATTGTACTTTTTTTGTTAAAGAAATCTTGGTTAAATTATTTTCTCATAAAATTTAAAAAGCAACTGCTCCTGACTTTCCCAATTAAATGTTTCCATAACCGCTGTAAATCCATTCCTCCCCATTTTTTCTATCTGAGAAGGATTTTCATAAAGAGAAACTATCGC
>SLQE01000030.1 GCA_007131635.1 Bacteroidota bacterium
CTCAACCCTTACGGATATTATCACTATTGATCTGATGATTGTTTATACTGATTTTGCAGAAGAATGGGCGGATAATTCCGGTTTCGGATCGATTAATGCCGTCATTGCCGAATCGATGAACCTATCTCAAAATGCTCTCGACAATAGCGATGTTTTTATCGAATTGCGATTGGTTCATGTGCATAAAACAGATTACGATGAAACCGAGATCGATCCTGAAGATGGGGGTAATATTCATATAACCCGCTTAACTGCTTCTCCCGATTTTAACCCGTGGGGAGAAGAATACGAAGGCTATATGGAAGAAGTTCACGAGCTGCGCGATGAATATGGAGCTGACCTGGTGGCTCTTTATGCTAATGATACCGGCACGGGTGGGTTAGGATGGCAGCTTGACGATGTAACCGGTTGGCCTCATCTGGCTTTTACTCTTAACGATATCCGATGGGTAGGCAGTCATCATATATTGATCCACGAAGTTGGTCACAATATGGGAAATGCTCACGGCCGGGATCAGGACAGTTGGGCTGCCGGACCTCGCGGCGGGCTATTTGAATATTCGACCGGACACCGGTGGGAAAGTTCAACAGGCAGTTTTGTCACGATTATGGCATATTTGAAAGAGCCTGCGGATAGAAGGATACCCCATTTCTCCAACCCGGATATTTTATGGGAAGGCGATCCTATCGGAACTTATATAGGCCCGTACGGTCCCTCCGACAATGCGCGCTCTATGCGTGAAATAAAAGCAGTTATCGCAAACTACCGCCCGACCATGGTTGATCCTCCGTTAATTTCCGCATCTGAAAACAATATCGAGGTCTTTATCGACCGCGAGGTAACGTATCATGTACCTGTGAGCATAACAAACAGCGGAGACTCCGATTTACTGTGGAGTGTGGATTTCGAACCGAAAATCCCGATAATTGCAAAGAGTAAACCCGCAGCAAACAAGATGATAGAAGGGGAACAACTTTCAGCGGTCGAGCCATTATTTGGTAACAACAGCTTTATTGCCGGTGGAGCTATGTTCACGTCGACGGATTCGGAAAATAACTTATTATTATCGACCGGCTTTGAAAGTGAGGAGGGTTTTAAACCGGGTACCTATATCATTACACAGGGCTGGAGTACCTGGCTCGACAGCCAAAATTTTGAAATTGCCAATGATAATCCGGCTGACGGAAATAATCATATGCGAATACAATATCAAGACCAAACTGATTTCCCGGTTATTGTAAATAGTCCTTATTTTGGTCCTCAGCCATTCGGTGCATTTGAGTTTTCGGTGGATCTTTCCTTCGAAAATATGGTGTCCGGTGATCAATACGAACGGCTTGATATTTTTCTCTTTGATGTATCGTCCGGGATAACCGCTTATGTCGTCTTTTTCAATGGCGGGATATGGGTTTTAGATATTAATGAAGAAGGAGAAACTTTTTTTGCTTATTCAGGACAAATGTATTCCACGGATGGTTATGAAAACCTCAGGGTCGTACTCAATCCCGATCAATTGGCCGTGGATTATTATTATGGCGATTTATATCTCATAAGCACGCCTTATATAAACGGGAAAAAATTTGATTACTTCCGGTTCTATCATTGGAATGATGTCCCCGGAACATATGTAGATATTGACAATGTACAGGTTAAGCGTCTTTACGATCCTTTTCAATGGTTGAATCTCAGCAGGTACGGCGGAGTAGCAGCACCCGGAAGCGCTTCGGATATGACGTTGACTTTTACCTCCGTCGGTGTTGAGCATGGCGAATACGCAGCCGATATGGTGCTGAGATCGAACGATCCGAATACTCCCGAAATTGTCATACCGTTAAAGCTGCATGTATCGGATGTTGTAACTGTTGACGGTCAGCCGTCGGTTCCGCTTGAATTTGCGCTGTTGCAGAATTATCCGAATCCGTTCAATCCGCAAACGGTTATTACCTTCCGGCTTCCGGAATCCGACAGGCTACGGCTTGAGGTATACGATATCATCGGCAGGTTTATCACAACTCTCATCGACGATGAGATGTCTGCCGGTGAACATCAAATAACGTACGATGTTTACGGATTGTCAAGCGGTGTGTATATATACCGTCTGACTACCGGTGCGGGCACATTGCACAGAACGATGGTTGTAACAAAATAATTTTTTTTCAGGAAGGATACGTATACTGTTATGATAAAATACATAATAATTCCCGCGATGATTTTTTTCTTCGGTTGTACTTCCGATAAAACCCCGGAGACAAACGAAGCCGCTGCACAACCTGAGTATGAACGGGCAGAGGATGCTGTGACAATGCCGGAAACATTTTGGTACGAAGCCGACCCTTCTTCGGTGTTTCAAACCGTCGGTGCACCCGACACGATAGCGGAGGATCTCCGTCATGAGTCGGTGATGGGGTATGTATATATTCAGTTTAACGATCATACGTGGAGGCTCGAAGAATTGAAACCCGGCGATGGTATTACCCTTCATCTGCCCGACGATCTTTTACTTGAGGCGGAGATTCGCCGGGTGAGACGCGGCGAGTCTCTTGTATCGGTGACTGCAGACGTTCGTGAACCTCATCGTGGATTTGTCAGTGTTACGCATGAGAAAAACCGGACGGTGGGAATGATAGAAATATACAGTGAAAAGCGAACCTTCCACATCCGTTACGATGGTCAAAACGATATGATATATCTTGCGGAAGTAGATCCGGCAAAATTAGATGTACCGGAGGGAAGTCCGCCGTTGATACCGCCGGATAACGGTTATAACTCTATTGATGAATTGATATGAAATACAAATTAACGAGTCAAATGCGTTGATTATTACGCATCTATATTCACAATAATGCCTGACGATGGGCAGGCGGGATATAAATACTATGAAAAGAGCAATGTTATTTAGTTGCATAGTTATACTGTTTTTTAACCTTTCCCTATTTGCTCAGATACACTCTACGGGCGAAGGAGGGAACTGGAATCAAACAACGACATGGGTGGGGGGCGTTGTACCGACGGCAAACGATGACGTGGTTATTAACGGGCCGGTACAGGTAAATGCACATGTTGCGTGTAGAAATATCACCATAAGCGCAGGAGCAGAATTGATGAATTCCGGCCACAATCGATCTCTCGAGATCGACGGTACTATTACAAACAACGGAACGATTCGGAATGATGCTTGGGCTTTTAGAATAAATGTCAGTGGTTCGGTAACAAATAACGGTGAGTGGCAGCATTCCAGAACAAATC
>SLQE01000275.1 GCA_007131635.1 Bacteroidota bacterium
ATATTTACTCTAGTTTCACCCTTCGACGGAGTTTACCCCGCATCAGGGGGGCTGCCAATGACGCATATACCCTCGCTATCATCCCTCGACTCCGCTGCCAATGACATGGTTGGTAGCAACCGATAAACGCTTGATCTGTAGCAGGTAAAAAAGTTATAAAATAAAATTTTAACCGCTCCACACACCCCCTCTCCGCAAAAAGCGGAGAGGGGGATGGGGGGTGAGGCTACGAGGGTAAGCACAAAACTCTTTAAAAAATCGCATTACCACTTTCTCTGATAATTGGAAAGCACTGTGCTTCGATTAAAGGCCTCACCCCCGGCACACCTGCCCCGTGCTGTCTGTGGGGTCTCCGCGACAGCGGAGAGGGGAGTCGGGAACACCCAAGGTTTTTTAATATGTCATTATTATCATAGATTAAGAAGATTTTAATAATGGACTCGGGATGACAGCCTGCACGCTGTTGTACTGTGTCATTAACATGCTAGATTGTCATACTGAGCGCCGTGCCTGCGGCAGGCAGGGAGCCGAAGTATGACAATCTATCACTCAGCCTGACAGCTACGCGCTGGTGCATTTCGTCATTTTTTCACGCAGTCTCGATGGCTTCGCCAAAGGTTTTAGAGAGGTTGTGAACATTGTGCTAAAAATTGCTTACATCCCTTCCGAACAAAAATGTCTTCAGCCAGTCGAAAAGGACCAGCATTTTATTCTTCAGACTCACCAGTTTTGTCAGGTAGGCCGATCTCCAGAAAAGCCAGGTGCTGAACCCTTTTCCCTTGATGCGCGGGAGATCTGCCAGCGCGCGGTTACTTCCAATGTAGGCGAGCATCCCGAAATGTTTATAAATGAACGGTTTCTGTTGCTGTTCGTTCGCAATGCGATTGAAATAACGTCCGAGATATTTTCCGGACTGCATTGCTACCTGTGCGGTTGCGGGGAGATCCTCTTCTTCGATGGTTGCGCAATCGCCGATTGCGAATATATTTGTGAAACCGGTAACCTGGAAATAGCGGTTGGTCAGAATACGGCCGGTTGGATTCTTCGGTAGTTGTTGAGATGAAATAAATTGTGTCTGCGTATTCCCGGTTGACCAGACCACCAGTCCGAACGGTATCCGGCTTCCGTCGCGTAAAATAATTTCACGCTCATCAACCCGGGTAACGATCGATTCTGTTCTGACTTCAATATGCTGTCGTTGAAATATCCGGAATGCATATTCGCTCAACTTTTCGTCAAAGGTATTAAGAATTTTATTTGTTGCTTCCAATACTATAATCCGCACGTCGGACACCAGCGATGGATACGATTTCATCAAATCATCGCTCATAAAATCGTGCATTTCTGCAGCGAATTCAACACCCGTCGGGCCGCCGCCAACAATCACGAATCGGAGCAACCGCAATCTCTCATCTTCGGATATTCCCGGAATGCTTGCCTGTTCCAGATTCTGTATGATTTTTTTCCGTATAAGACGCGCATCACCTAATTCCTTCAGGAAAAGCGCATGCTCTTCAACGCCCGGAATTTGAAACGTGTTGCTCACTGCACCTACTGCGATAACAAGGTAATCATATGATAATGAGAAACGGTTTTTACCGGCAACGCTTTCACAGACGATCTTTTGCGTATCGGTATCGATAGAAACTGCAGTTGCCTGATAAAACTCCGCACGCGTGCGACCCGTGCGTATCGGTTCAATAATGCTGCGGAACTCAATTGTCCCGACTGTTGTACTCGGCAGCAGCGGAGTAAAGAGGAAATGGTTACGCGGGCTGACCAGTGTTATGTCGCACAGCTTTGTGTTGACCTTTCTCAGCAGACTGAGAGCGGCAAAGCCCGTGCCGAGGATTATGAGTTTCGGTTTCTCCATTGGGGTTCATTACTTTTTTCTTAATAAACACCGGAGTTATTGGATTAATTCAAAGAACGGTCACGACTCCCTGATCCACCTCCACATCTCCTTTATATCCGGTTCTTTGCCGTACATCAGCATACCGAACGAGAAGATCTTCGCGGCGGATATTCTGAAGAACCATATCGTGAGGAGTAATAGTATAACTGCCAGCAGAAACTCCCACACGGGTACCTCGGTTAGCATCATCCGGGCGGGCAGCATTGACGACGAGGTGAGCGGAAAGACGCCGAGGATTTTGATTATGAGACTGTCGGGGTTTATTAATGCGCCGAATGCAAAACCGACCGGAATAATCGGCACCATCATAAAGGCCGATCTCTCCGACGTATTAGGGTCGCTGATGGTTGCGGCAACTGCGGCGAAGAAGGAATTCCATAATATTATTCCCAATAAACATACTATTAAGAATGCAATTATTTTCCACATATTCACGTATACTAAGGGAGTCAGAAATCCGGGGCCGAAAAATTGTGCGACCAGTAAAATACCGAAGAAAACAATAGCTCCGTATAATAAAACAGTTGCTATCCCGATGCCTGTAATACCGATAATTTTACCGTCTATCCACGTCTGAGGCGATATTGCGGAAACGATCTGTTCGGTGATGCGCTGTTGTTTTTCGCCTGTGATAGCTGTAAACTGATATCCGAACCCGATGAACACCGCAAATATCATTGCAATGATAAAAATTATCGCAAATGTTCGTTCGATGATGCGTCCCCCGGCGGCATCTTCATCATAAAATACTGTCTTTATGGTAAAGGATTGTAAGATGGTATTAAGTGTCTCATCCGGGATGTCCGTTTTTGCAATGATTGATTTGCGCCTGAAGTCGGTGAAGAGATGTTCAAGCTGCAGCATCCACGCACGTTCATTTCGGATATAAAGCTCTCCATCGTCGATTGATCGAACGACGATTAATCCGTCGGCATCTCCCGTACCTACCCGCGCAATAAGAGAATCGATTTCTCCTGATTGCGCATAGCTTATTTCAAAATGATCGTATATCGTTGAATCGATTGCGATCATATTATCATTAATGATTATCAGCTCCGGCTTATCATCGGCGCCCCGTCCGATCAGAAAGCTGATGAAGAATGCGACAGTTCCGATAATGATCATATACGCCGCGGATTTCAGCTCATTCTTTAATTTATAGAACCTCGTGAACTCCCAGCGTGCGACTTCCAGTGTTAATCGTAATCTTTTCATTCGTGTGTTCCGATAGCTTTGATAAATATATCATGGAGACTCATATGCCCGGAGTGGATGGATTGTACATTGAAATGTGTGCCGAGCGTGGTGAGAAGATCGCCGTAACC
>SLQE01000326.1 GCA_007131635.1 Bacteroidota bacterium
AAGTTTATTGAGATTTGTTATCGTGTCTTTTGTCCTGCGGGGAGATATTGTTTTAAACCGGTGATGAAACTCCACCAGGATCTGATCTATAGTAATACCGCTTTGAAAAATATCATCGAGGACATCATACTCGGCCCCTTCGATATCCATCTTTAACAGATCGATATGCGTATGATTATTTTCCTTACAGAGAGTCTCCAGCCGTGAAACGGGAACTTCGATAGCATCCCCCACGGTTTCTTTACGCTTTGTCATACTATGACAAATATTCGTTTCTTTTTTATGTCGATAAAAATGAGCCACACCGTCGTAATGCGCAAGACCTTTTCCGTAGAAATAAAACGTATCCGGTAAACGCTGTCCTTCTATCCACTCAATGGATTGAGGAGTAGGATCATATGCATACACATGCATCCCGTATCTGTCAATCAGAGAGATATCAAAAGAGATATCGTCTCCGATGCCGATTGAATAAACGATGCAGTCGCGATTCAGTATATTCGATGCGACACACCATCCCTCGGATTCCGATCCGTGAAATTCTCTCGGAACTGTCACTTGCGTATAATTCCATACATCCTTGCCAAGTATCTGTTTTAAGAGACGCTTCCCGCGTAGAAATATTATTTTCCTTTTTTTCATTTCGATCTGCGTATTATATCGGTACAAAATTGATTTATTTCAGATGTCATCCGCTCTATGGAACATCTCTCCATCACAGTCTTACGGGCTGCTTTCCCGATAGACGAGCGCAACTTTTCATTCGTATATAACTGCCGGAGACATTCCACACCGCACTCAACAGTATTTTCTTCAAGAAGCAATCCATTCTGACTTTCGACGATAAATTCGGTCGCACCTCCCGCTTTTGAAGTTATAACGGGTTTTTCAAGGTACATCGCTTCAAGTAATGCGTTCGAAAGACCTTCGTTCTGCGAGACGGTAAGGTACACATCGCTCATGTTTATATATGGATACGGGTTAGCCAGAAATCCGGTAAAATAAACCTGTTTTGAGATCCCCAATTCCGAAGTAAAAGATTTATATTCACCGATTCGTTTGCCGTGACCTATGATAACCAAACCGGCATCTGTAGTCGGTGTTCTTCTTAAAAATTCTGCAAATATTTTAATGGTAATATCCAAACCCTTTCTCTTTGAAACCCGCCCGACGGTACAGACCATAAACGAATATGGTTTATTTTCAACTACTTTTTCGGCCGAACGTGCATCCAGCGCTTCTGTATCGAGTCCGTTATAGATAACCCGAATCTTATCTTCGCTCATATACGCCGATGTGAGAAGTACCTCTTTTATTTTTTCCGCATTGACAATGATCCCGTCCGACAACGTATTGTAGACAAGATTTTTATAGGGATTTCGGCCGAGTTTCCTCACGATTCCTAATCTCAAGACATTCTTCTTTTGGCATTTTCGGGCAACGAGTCCCGCGATCATATAATCACGTTTCTTCGTCGGAATTAAAATGTCGATGTTATTCTTTTTTACGAAGGAGATCAAATGAAAAATTGTTTGCGGATCAAAGCTGAACCGAAATGGCAATTGGATTGTATCAATCGAGTATCGTTCCCCGACGACCCGGTTTTTATAAGCAAGATAAACATTGTTATCTTTTGCAAGAGCAGTTGCAGCCATGTGTGTCCACTTCTCATTCCCTCCCCACACACTTGCGGAATTCAGGAACAAATAATTTATCATTGGTCATCCATTATGTGCCGGCTGCGTGTGCTTCCACCGGCGGTGTTGCCACAGCCAATGGTCCGGATATTGCCTGATATGTTTCTCAAGAACAGCGGTATGACGCGCGGTCAGTTCTTTAATATTTTCTTTACTCGCCCCGGTGAGATCGTCAGTTTTCACCTCTTCGAAGATAGCATCATAACTCCCGTCGGATCTGCGGATCGATAGTGCCATGAGTATCGGCGCACCGGTACGCAGGGCAAAATATGCCGGTCCCGCAAACGTTGCCACGTTCCTGCCGAAGAAAGGTACGTAGACACTATCCCGCGGCGCGCTTTGATCGGCAATCATCGCGACGATACCGTTTTCGCCGAGTGTTCTCAGGATTTCCCGCACCGATTCCTTCATGTAGACTGTCCGGTTCGTATGCATTGTCCGAAGGTTGTTGATCATTTTATCGATATAATGGTTCTTTTGTTTTTTCACGATCATCACGCCCGATGATTGCATGTGCAACATTGTCGCCATAGACAAAAATTCCCAACTCCCGAAGTGACCCGTCATAAAGATAACGCCGCGATTGCGACGAAATGCGTTCAGAATGACGGCTTTATTTACGAGGGTAAACTGCTCTTTTATTTCATCGACGGTAAATTTTTTCGCATACAGAAACTCAAACATTGAAAGGAACAAACCGTGCTGTGACCGGCGGGCATTACCCCGGATCCATGATTCGGTTTGTTCGGGAAATGCGCTCCTGAGGTTCTCCAGAGCAACTTTTCTCCGGACACGTAAAACAAAAAAGGAAAAATCCGCAAGCAGACACGTCAATTTCTGCATTATTCTATACGGTAAGAGCCGCAATAACGCGCTGAACAGGTACAGACCGATGTACTCGAGTCTGCGTACTATTCCGGTATTTTTATGAAATATCTGCGGGATGCCTTTGGTAAAGCTCAACGGATTGTAGTATTTTCGGATTATTAATTTTGGCGTATATACTGCTGCCAGTTATCATCGCGTAATTCGCTGCGATGCGTTGAATGAACAAGTTGATAATCCTGGAATCCGGTACGATCGACGAAAACAAAAATCACGCCGCCCTGAATATTATTATAATGCCATATCTCAAACGGTTTCGTATCGCTGCGGCTTGGATACCTTTCATATTCATCGGGTGTACCATACGTTATAAAGACCCTGCCGCGATCGCTTCTCCATCCTTCACGAAAACCGAAACTGAACTGTTGATTGGCATGTTCGACACGATTCAGGTATTCCTGTCTTATAGGATTAATCGACGTGATCGGATCCGGATCAATTTTGCGCCAATATTCATAGAGAAAAACCTGTTTTTCTGCCTTCGTTTCCAGATTATTGAATACCCGTCTATCCTCGGACGTGGTAATATAGCGCATTCTCTCAAATTCCTGATCAAGCTCTTCTTCCGACATAATCGCGAATATACTGGCAACCACACCGTGCCGTGTATCTTCGCGGGCATCTGCGGCAACACCGTGGTGCGGATTAAAAA
>SLQE01000386.1 GCA_007131635.1 Bacteroidota bacterium
ATACCGGTTATTAGGTTGTTAGATTTATCATTCACTTTGCAGAATACTCCTTAGCTTAGGCAAAATAATGCTCACAGGAACGAATCTTGAATATACCAAGACTTTCAATGTACGTATAGTACTTGAGACAATCAGATTATATGGTCCGCTCTCACGCGTTGAAATTGCCCGCCGGACACAATTAACGGCCCAAACGGTTACGAACATTACCAGGAACTTAATCCAATCAAGGATGATTCTTGAAGCGGATCGTCTGCGTGAAGGACGCGGTGCGCCGTCTATACCATTAAAGATTAATCCTGATGGTGCATTCTCTATCGGTCTTGATCTCGACAAAGACCATTTAACAGGGGTGATTGTCGATCTTCTCGGTACTCCGCGGCAACAGATTAACAAAGAATTAAAATTTCCATCTCCGGACGAAGCGATGGTTATTCTCGAAAATACGGCAAAAGAGTTAATCGGACGCGAGAGAGTCTCACGTGATAAAATCTGGGGCGTCGGGCTAGGTTTACCGGGGCCTTTTTCCGTGTCGGATGGAATGGTAGTTAAGGACATAGTGAATCCAATTGGTTTACCCGGTTGGTCAAACGTTCCGGTAAGAGAGATACTTGGTAAGAAGCTTTCCCTACCTGTCTTTATCGAAAACAATGCCACGGCCGCGGCAATCGGTGAACTCTGGTATGGCAAGGGTCGTCATATCGGTACATTTTTTTATGTATATTTTGGTGCAGGATTGGGTGGCGGTGTTGTGATAAATGGGCAGCCATATTTTGGATTTACCGGTAATGCGGGTGAGCTCGGTTATTACCCTGCTCAAAATACTTTTTATACTGACCAAAATCCCCAGAAACCGCATCTCGGTCAGTTCTTTCGCCTTCCCAGTTTGTACAGGAAATTGAACGCTGAAGGGTATAGCGTTTCCGGTCTGATTGAACTGGAGGAATTATACAATCAACAAAACCCTTTGCTGCTATCATGGATTGATCAAGGTGCATCACATCTGGCTCCGCTGATTCTTGCGATTGAATATCTGATCGATCCTCAGGCAATATTTTTCGGAGGACGGTTACCGGATCCGATAATTAACGAACTTCTGGAAAAATTGAAAATAATTTTGCCGACTATGCGAATAAGGGAAAAAACAAGTTACCCTGATCTTCTCAATGCTGCCGCAGGTGCAGAAGCTGCTGCATTAGGTTTAGCGACTATACCGGTTTATGAATCAATGGCACCGTTACCCGGATTACTAATGAAGACGGCAAAAAATAATTACCGTTCTTTGGTACCACTTGTGAATTCCGAATTGTAATTACTTATTCGGAACCCGAATGTTATACGATCTTCGGGTCAGCTACACCTCAAGAATTCAATCGACGGAATAGTTTTAACAGCGACGAAACATTCTGTAATCATACTGCATTACAAAGCTTCCAGAGTATCAGACTAAATGGGAAAAATAGAAAAACATGAACTACGGATTCTTCAGTGATGCCGGACGTGAATATATAATCACCAACCCCCGAACCCCCTATCCCTGGATCAACTACCTCGGCAACGAGGATTTCTTCAGCATACTATCGAATACCGCAGGCGGATACAGCTTTTTCAAAGACGCCAGGTTACGCCGCATAACCCGGTTCCGCTATAACAATGTACCGATCGATTCGGGTGGAAAATATTTCTATATAAATGATAACGGCACAGTCTGGTCGCCGGGTTGGAAACCCGTAAAGACTACTCTCGATAATTATGAGTGCCGGCAGGGTTTAGGATATTCCCGCATCACCGGCGAACTCGATAAACTTGAAGCAAGTGTACTATTCTTTGTACCTCTCGGTTTTAACGGGGAAATACAACGGCTTACGCTCAGCAATAAAAGCAACGAAGAAAAATATTTTACGGTATATTCATTTGTGGAATGGTGTCTCTGGAACGCGCTTGACGATATGACAAATTTCCAGCGCAATTTTTCAACCGGTGAAGTGGAAATCGACGGATCGGTGCTGTATCATAAAACGGAATACCGTGAACGCCGGAATCATTTTGCTTTTTATTCGGTTAATCATCCAATCGACGGATTCGATACCGACCGGGACTCGTTCATCGGCTTATATAACGGGTTCGAACTTCCGCAGGTTGTTGAACGAAACCAACCGGATAATTCCATCGCGCACGGATGGGCCCCCGTTGCGTCGCATTGTCTGAGGATCACGCTGAAACCGGGTGAGACCAGGGATTTTATTTTCTTACTCGGTTATGCGGAAAACGATACAAACGATAAGTGGGAATCTCCGCAGGTAATCAACAAGACACCCGCGCGAAATATGATCAATCAATTCGCGAACACAAAACAGGTCGAAGATGCGTTCGAACGGCTGAGGGAATTCTGGGATGAACTGCTGTCCGTGTATCAACTGAGGAGTGATGATGAAAAACTTAACCGGATGGTGAATATATGGAACCAGTATCAGTGTATGGTTACATTCCATATGTCACGGAGCGCTTCTTACTTTGAATCAGGTATCGGCCGGGGTATGGGATTCCGTGATTCCAACCAGGACCTGATAGGGTTTGTGCATCAGATACCGGGGAAGGCACGCGAGCGAATTCTGGATATTGCCGCAACTCAGTTTGAAGACGGCGGCGCGTATCATCAGTATCAACCGTTGACCAAAAAGGGAAATCACGAGATCGGAGGTAATTTCAACGACGATCCCCTCTGGCTTATACTGTCGACTACTGCCTATATTAAAGAAACCGGCGATTTTTCTATACTCGACGAGCAAGTCCCGTTCGATAACGATCCATCCAAGGCGCAAAGTCTGTTCGAACATTTGCGACGCTCGTTTTATCATGTCGTTAACAATCTCGGTCCTCATGGCTTGCCGCTCATCGGACGGGCCGATTGGAACGATTGTCTCAATCTTAATTGTTTTTCCAACAATCCCGACGAATCCTTCCAAACAACCGAAAACAAATCGGATGGACAAGCGGAATCTATCTTCATTGCCGGTCAATTTGTTTTATACGGTAACGAATTTGTGTCGTTGTGTAAAAGGCTGGGTTATCACGATGAAGCAGAGGAAGCAAGCCGGCACATAGAAGATATGCGACAGGCGATACATACCTATGGGTGGGATGGCGAATGGTTCCTACGGGCATACGATTATTACGGTAATAAAGTCGGCAGTCACGAAAACGAAGAGGG
>SLQE01000141.1 GCA_007131635.1 Bacteroidota bacterium
CCGCTGCGAGTCTTTCATCCGGAGTCATTTTCAGATGTTGCATGATATCGTACTCCTCCGCTTCCTTATGGTTTCTCGCTATGTGAACTTTTCTTTTCATACCTGTTTGATTCCTAATTTACATTTCTGTCAATGACGCCGAAATGCCTGATAATCTTACGTGATAAGTTTGTCTATTTCTTTCTCAAAATGGTTTTTTATAATCTCCAGCGTTACGGTATATTTCGGATGGAGATGGTCGATAGATTCATCATTGATATCTTCGGTATATGTTAGCTGCATACCGAATATCTTTTTGGTCATACCGGGGATATAGTCCATTGAAAAATTCAGCATTTCCTGTATACTATACTTTTCTTTATTGAGTACATACAAATCATAATAATCTCTGTACTTTGCGCGTAATGAAAGTGTATTCATCTTCATGGCACAGAGCAGCGGTAAGTGTGCTACGAATATATTACCGGTAATTTTACTCCTGTCGTTTTTTAACGCGTCCCAATTATTTGCAAACAGTGTAATCTTAATATTGTCGATAAAAAGGTCCATATACGTATGAGTTCTGTTTGCAATCACAATATTCCTGGTCTTCGTCAGCGCATCTAAAAAGCTTTGAGTCTCAACCGGAAGTTTCTCATGCCAGGTAAAAAAATCAAGATCTTCGGATAGCCGATGTCGGAGATAATACCCTATAGCGCTCCCTCCGACAAAGGTAAACTCAGACAACAACGACTTTTCGGATAATTCTTCGAAAAGATCCTGGGTTTTATCGGTCAAAAATTTCACGTAACCTGTCTCCCCGCTTCTTATTGTGGGATTTCATATACTTCTTCAATTCGTCTTCATCGAAAGAGATCTTAAATATAAACTTTGCTAAGAAATAATTTAATTTTTTCATGCGATCATCCGGGATAAGCTCTCGCTCCCATACCTGTTTACATTTTTCCACACCGTATCTTGCAATGACCGCTTTAATCTCATCCACGTCTGCATACCGCAACGTATGTTCGATAATGATCTCCTCATTCTGAGGCGGTTTACTATAGCCGGGATATATTGTTTTACTATTCATCGGTTCATTATCATTACGGGATTACACATAAAAGACGACAGACAGGTATATTTTACCAAATCCCCCGGTAAGATACAAGAAGTATTGATCAACTCTGCGGGGGCGAACACCTAAAAAACGACAGCTACTCCCAGCTTGAAATACAATATATCGGTTGTGGATTTAATCACATCATAAGTAACCGTTCCGTTTTCACGAATGATGGAACCTTCTTTCAGATACTCCGCCTCTTTTCCATACATATACCGGCCCATGAGATTAATGTAAATCGTGTAAGGCGGTGTCTGTTCATCCTCATTTTTTTTACCTTCATCGTGGTATACTTTGATCTGTAAACCGCCGCCGAATCCATAACGAAACGCAGTATCTTTAAAATTGGTATCCCGAAGGACATCCGAATCCGATCCGAAACTTCCCCGCTGTCTCAAGACCGTTTCGGTATAGAAATAATTGAGTCCGATCAAACCGTCGAGGAAAGGCCGTACCGGCATTTCTGCGGGAATAAGCCTGAACAACAATCCCCCATGAACCAGATTATAACTGTTTTCAACCTCTACTCTGAGATCAGGGATTGTCGAACTTAAAGGTTCTTCCCTGGTCTCTTTCCCAAAATTCAAATATCCGATATCCAGACCGAGCATAAATGGGGTGTTTCCAAACCGATATCCGGCCATACCGCTTAGCCCGACTCCCGCCGTTTTGTCGATCTGTCGTTTAAAATCTCCCTGAGTGAATCCGGCCCCAAAATCAAATCCGAACATTACTTCCTGAGAATATACCTCTGCAGTGCCGAATATTCCTAAGACAATGAGTGAAAGAAATATTTTTTTAAGTTTCATGGTGTTTCCTTTTTTTGACTTTTAATGGTTCCTATCCCACCTGAATATAAAAAGCCCGCTGAATACATAGCAGGCTTTGTTTGGTACGCCCGTAGGGACTCGAACCCCAAACCCTCAGATCCGAAGTCTGATGCTCTATCCAATTGAGCTACGGGCGCATGTTGAATTACATGTTACCAATTTTGATTTACGAATATAAATAAGACAATGTTAATATACAAATTAGATTTTTGTTTTACAAACGAGTTGTATGAAGGGAATGTGGCACCGGGTGGGGGGATTGTCACGCTTCCTCTGAGGGGGTGGAGACTGTGTGAAAACTACATAACATATTATTTTTGTAGAGGCGAAATTATTTTCGCCTATGATTTTGATATAAATCGCTCAAGTATGGATATTTTTAAGTCCGTCTTCGACGGACTACGCCAAAATAATTTGGCTTCTACATAAACTAGATCCGCGGCCAATGACGCAAAGGCCCCCGCTATCATCCCTCGACTCCCTGCCTGCCGCAGGCAAGGCGCTCGGGATGACAGCCCGCACACCGTTGTACTGTATCATTATAAAGGTAGATTGTCACACTGAGTTTATTATTATTCCGACTTCTCAGAATAATTTATCAAAATAATGACACAATCCGATAG
This sequence comes from Bacteroidota bacterium, assembly GCA_007131635.1. GTDB lineage: Bacteria > Bacteroidota > Ignavibacteria > T3Sed10-11 > T3Sed10-11 > T3Sed10-11. Next base: position 2,556 of record SLQE01000141.1, read on the forward strand.
CGCGTAAGGTGTCAGGCTGAGCGGAGTCGAAGCCTGAGTGCGATGGCTTTTGCGTCTCGGTGTCATTAGCATAGCCACCCCAGCCAACATCACCCCCTCTCCCTCTTCACCCCTCCCGTTCTACGCGTCAATCTTAATAATGCCGGAATAAACACCAGCGCAATGACGATCTCCGACATCCCCGCGAACGCAAAACTCGCTCCGAATCCGTACGTATCTGCTATCAATCCGCCGGCAAAGGGACCGACGACAAAACCGAGCGAACCGAAAAAGTTAAATCCTCCCATCGCCACGCCCCGCTTATCTTCGGGTGCGATATCGCCTGTCAGTGCCGCAGAGGGTGAAAACATAAACGCTCCGAAGATACCGCCGATTACCATAACAAACCAGAGCGCACTGAGGTCGAGGTATCCAATCCCCACAACGCACAATCCATACACGACCGAACCGAGTATGATCGGTGCCGCGCGACCGGTGCGCTCGGATATTCTGCCGCTCGGGTATTGCAATAATGCGAATGGCAGTAAAAACGCAAACATCAGCATTCCGATCAATGCCGGCTCGGCGCCATGCACGGTCCCGAGATAGAGCGGAAAAACACTCACAAAAAAACCGACCGTGAATCTATCCACAAAAGAAAATATATACGGCA
>SLQE01000209.1 GCA_007131635.1 Bacteroidota bacterium
CTGTCTGAACCGGGTTTACCATGGTTTTTTATTATATCTTCCATTTCTTCCCTGGACACATACGGTAGATTTTTTACAAAATAATCTATCGACTCCTCATGCAAAACTTCTCTTACTGCTTACTTTATTAGACTATATAATTCATCTTTATTAATTGTTATTTCCATGATGTCCCTCTCTAAACCATTGAAAAATATTTTTCTCTATATCATATAATATGAATTCAATGAATTACATAAGCAACCTTTATATTTTAAAGTAAGATAGTCGATAGTTTAGTAAGTGCCTACACTTCAGTTAGGGTGAGAACTGTAGAAAATGCTTCCCTCTCTTCTGATTGAAAAGAAACCACGATCTCTTTTGAGATCGGACCATAAATCGAATGAGCTTCGATATAATAAATGATAGGAGCCGTATCAATGAATAGTGTGCTGATTTTTGAAAGTTCCTCAGCAATTTTCATGATCGTTCTTCCCTCAAGCGATTAACGTATTCCTGAGCATCCTCGGACCATAGACTTTTGCCTAGACCGTAAAGTTTATTCCAATTGAGTACTTTCTTAACTACGATATTCGACTCTTGCAAGTGTTGAGTCAGTTTCTCCATCAATCGAAGCTGTTCATAGGGAGTTAACCTTTTAATTGCATTTTCGATCTTTTCTAATGTTGCTTCTTTTGACATATATATTCTCACAATTGTTTATTATCAACTTAATTCATTTTAGTATATTAAAATACAGCATATTATTCAAACTTTTTTAGGATAGGTCTGTCTTCAGTGAATGAATGACATTTTGGGTTCCAGGCCTTGGATTGAATATTGTTTATTGATTATTGGTTCGCCGTGTTCCCGCGCGGTCTCTATCCATAACTGGATGGCTTCGTCGGCATTTTTCAATGCATCATACCTTGAATTACCATGTGCCATACAGCCGGGCAATTCCGGAACCTCGGCAATAAAACATGCATCCTCATCGCTCCAGTAGATTATTATTTCGTATCTATTCATCACTTCATAATTCGCACAAATCATCGAATGGTATGTTTGCATCAGATGTGCCGGATAATAGCTTCTTGAGAATTTTATCTTTTTTTGGCATTAAGCTTTATCAATTGAATATTGTTCCCAAAGGGATGGAGAATGTGTGAAAAGTACTTAACATATTAATTTCTTGTAGAGGAGAAATTATTTTCGCCTGCGATTTTGATATAAATCGCTCATTTATGAATATTTTTAAGTCCGTCTTCGACGGACTACGCCAAAATAATTTGGCTTATACATAAACTAGATCTTTTCACACAGTCTCGATGCCTTCGGCATTATTGTTTGGATGATTGGATGATTGTTGAGCACAAATTTATTTTATGATAGAGCGAAATCCCGCACAGCGGGGGTTGCTTGATTGCCTTGCCTCTGATGTCTGACCTCTGAGCTCTGATCTCTCCCAGTCTCCCAGTCCCCAAGTCTCCCGGTCACCAAGATTCCCCGCGCACCACATCCCTATACGCAACGCTTCCTTTCGCGAGATTATCCGGCAGCGGTTTATCTTCGTCGAGATCGAGACAGCGCAGACGGTCACTTTCGAGCCGGTATCGTAATCCGCTTTCGGGACAGGTCATAATACCTTCGGCATCGGGATTTTTCAGCGGATGACCATGCCGGCTCATCCAGCCGCGCTGTTTCGCGGGGGTACCGATCATAAGCGCGTAATCGGGTACGTCTTTCGTGACAACCGCTCCCGCACCGATGAAACAATATCGTCCGAGCGTGATGCCGCAGACTATAGTAGCGTTTGCCCCGACGGTCGCTCCACGGCGAATGAGCGTTTTTTCATAAAGACTCCGCCGCACCACCTGCGAGCGCGGGTTGGTGACGTTGGTCAGCACACAACTCGGTCCAAGAAATACATCGTCCTCGATCGTTGTGCCGGTGTACACCGAGACGTTGTTCTGTATCTTCACGTTATTGCCGATCGCCACGTCGTTTCCGATATTGACATTTTGTCCGAAAATGCAGTTCTCGCCGATCTTCGCACCCGACTGAACATGACAAAAGTGCCATATCTTCGTACCGCTGCCGATTTCGACATTATCGTCGACGACGGCGTGTTTGTTTATGTAGTAGTTACTATTGTTCACTGATAGATATTCCGTTTATTGATAATTGTCCGGGTGATTGGGTGATTGATTTATCCCCTCATGTATCGCGACTTACAACAAAACCCCGCTCGGCGAGCGGTGTTACAGTTTCTGTTAAACATCGAGCGTTACCCGAAGAGCTTCTCCTCTGCCACTAAAAGCGGGAGCGTGGCTCCCGCACTCCAAAGCTACTATGTCTGACTTCTGGCGTCTGATCTCTATTACCCTCATGTCTCCGACATTTGCTTATCCTTAATATCACGAAATTTCTTGATTCCCTTTTCTCTGTGTAGTTTGGTGAATCTATGCGCAAAGCTATAAAAATTCCGTAGTCTTTTGTAATAATCTGCGTCAGGGTGGAATACCCACTGATCCTGCCGTGCTTCCTCAAACGAATAATACTTTTTAACCGTCATTTTTGTTTTTCTGTTTCTTACGGAGAAACTGAAGATCGATTGCATCTACTTCTCTCATCGTATTTTCTTTCAGTTTGATGAGCGATTCGGTTGTAGCAATTTTTATACTTTGCCCTTCGATGATATGTTTCTCACAGATAACATCGTCAAAGGAGAATACTTCACCGATTTTCGCAATCAAATCTATATTAAAACCATCCGGGGTACCGTATCTGATTACGGGATAACGATTCAATTCTTCCAGCGTTATTTCCTCAATTGCAGGATCATCGAAAACTTGTTTCAGGGCAGTTTTCAAATTATCGATATTGTTTTTTTCCGGCCGAATAAAAATATCTATATCCTGAGTTAATCGTGGAAATCCGTGCAATACAACCGCAAATCCTCCGATCAATATATACTCTACGTTATTATCTTCGAATGCCGCAATTACGTTTATAAATTTTTCGAAGAGATCCATTCAGGTCTCGGGTTAATGAGAGTTAACTGTTATAAGTTCGCTTTTAACCGCTGATTGTGGTCTGAAGTCGGATGATCGTTTTCAAATACAAACCCCGCTCGGCGAGCGGTGTTACAGTTTCTGTTAAACATCGAGCGTTACCCGAAGATCGTCCCCCCTTACCAAGCCCCAAAGGGATCGAGAGGGGGAC
>SLQE01000176.1 GCA_007131635.1 Bacteroidota bacterium
AGGTGATGTTTGCAATGATTATTTGCATCTTCAAGAAGCTTTCGGAGACTCACAGAACCAGTATCTTCCCGGATACCGGAGCGTTTCCATGCGGATTCCGGAAGGTTCTCAAGGATATGACCCATTGAACTGCGGAGTAAGCCAAACAGCAGTATCGCTTCCTGCAGATTCCATGCCGTATATTCTAATCTTTTTGCCCACCCGACATCGTCGAAATTTTGCAGGTTGGGTCTTTTTTCAGAAATGATTTTCTTCATGTGGATATTATTATTAATCTCGTTATCGACGATATGGCAGATAATTTCTTTGATCGACCACGCCGGGGGCTGAAGCCGTACCGTCAGCATTTCTTGCGGTATTTCATCGACGATGTCCTTGAGAGCGATAAACATCGCATTGTAATCTTTTAATTCATCTTCAAGTGGTTTCTTAGCCATTGGTAGCTCCTTTGTTGGTTTTTTGATCTTTCAGGATACACGCTCGACAACAGTGGTTATTCCCTGACCGACGCCGATACACATTGTTGCAATTCCATAGCGTACCTGACGGAGATTCATAGCGTGTAAAAGTGTCGTCATTATTCTTGCACCGCTGCATCCGAGCGGATGACCGAGTGCGATGGCACCGCCGTGTATGTTTGTTCTTGCATGATCAAGACCAAGCTCCTGCATAACGGCAAGTGATTGCACCGCGAATGCTTCATTGAGCTCAATAAGATCGATAGCATCTAATGATAATTCGATTTTCTTTAATGCAGATTTTGTCGCCGGCACGGGACCAAGTCCCATGTATGCGGGTTCTATACCCGCTGTCCCCGTTGCGATGACTTTGGCAAAAGGTGTAAAGTTATATTTCTTCAGCCCCTTCTCGTTTGTCATCAGGACGCAGGCGGCACCGTCGTTCAGCGATGAAGAGTTGCCCGCTGTTACGGTCCCGTTTTTTCGGAATGCAGGCGGCAATGAGGCTAATTTCTCAAGTGTGGTATCTCTGCGCGGTCCCTCATCGGTATCGACAAGAATTGAGTCGCCGGTTCTTTGTTGAATCGGAACCGGTATGATCTCGTTCTTAAAACAATCTTCTTCCTGAGCGCGGACTGCACGTTTATGGCTTTCGAATGCAAATTCGTCCTGCCTGTCGCGTGATATTTTATATTTTTGATAAATATTTTCCGCGGTTTCACCCATGCTCTCGAGTGGTCCGCCTATGGCGGATTCCATCTTAGCGTTGGGAAAACGCCAGCCGAGTGCGGTGTCATAGGCCGTGATGTTGCCGAAGAGCGATTTCCCGGATACATTTTTTGGAATAACATACGGTGCGCGGGTCATACTTTCGACACCTCCGGCGATTATGAGTGAAGCATCGCCCGACCAGATTGCGCGCGCAGCCTGGTTTATCGCGTCGAGACTGGAACCGCATAAACGGTTAATCGTCGTACCGGGAACTGAGTGAGGCAATCCCGCAAGGAGAAGCGCCATTCGTCCCACATTGCGATTATCTTCTCCTGCCTGATTTGCACATCCCCACATGACATCGTCAATCTCACCGGCAACAACATTGTTTTTTTCAACCATGGTTTTCAGAACGATTGCACTCAAATCATCCGGACGTACATCTTTCAAAGCGCCGCCATAGCGGCCGACGGGAGTTCTGCGTGCATCAACGATATAAGCTTCTGTTCTTTGCATATTAAATAAATGTAATAAAAATAAGCAATAATGACAATTTTTGTTGTTTTTTTTCAGTTATATGTATATTTTAAACGAAGATTATACCTGTCCAGACATCTATGTACATTATATAGCATAAGGAGTATTTCATGAAGTCTCGTGTTCGTATTCACTTCTTTTTTCTTTTCGTTTTATCTCTGATCGTATATCAAATACCTTCTCATGGTCTTCTTGCTCAGGAAATACCGACATTTCAAAAAGTAACAGGATATGAATTCGGTGAGCAAATTACCCGGCATTTTGAGATGGTCAGATATATGGAAGCTCTGGCAGCATCGTCACCGCGTGTGAAGATTCTAAATCAGGGAACGTCGTGGGAAGGGAAAGATCTTTTACTCGCGATTGTCACCTCTCCTGAAAATCATGAACGTATTGAAGAGATCAAACAAAATATTCAAAAAATCGGAGACTCCAGACAGCTTCCGCAAGGGGAGGTCCAGTCCCTCATTGCAGAGCAACCGGTCATAGTGTGGATTGGGGGATCGATACACGGTTCCGAACTATCGGGTACGGAAGGTGTTTTAAAATTACTCGAGCACCTCACTACACGAAACGATCAGGAAACGATGCAGGTATTACGCGATGCGGTCATACTGATCGATCCGATGCTGAATCCTGACGGACGCGATGCCCACACATATTTTAACATACAGCGGGGAGGGCGCACACCGAATCCCGAACGGTATGACTGGGGGCACGATACAAATTGGTGGGAGGGATTGAAATTCCGGACAGGTCATTATTTCTTCGATACGAACCGCGACTGGTTTGCACATACACAAAATGAAACACGCTATCGTGTCCCGGTGATCCAGGAATGGCGGCCGCAGGTCGGCGTCGATGCACATGAGATGGGGCCGGATGTTGAGTTTTATTTCGATCCTCCGACAGATCCGGTAAGTCCATTCTTTCCGGATTATGCAATGAAGTGGTTTGAAGTCTTCGGCCGCGCGCACGCCGATGCGTTCGATGATCGCGGATTCGAATATACAAAACGGGAAATGTTCAATTATTTTTACCCTGCATACACAACATCGTATCTGAGCTATCAGGGTGCGGTGGGTATGTTGTATGAGCAAGGGTCGTCGCGGGGACTCGCGTTAAAACGGTCGGACGGCACGGTCCGCACGCTTGCGGATGCACTCGATCAGCAGTACGTTGCATCCTGGGCGCTGGTCCGAGCATCGGCCGATAATCGTGCGGAGTTGCTGAGAGATTATTATGAAGCGCATCGTGCTGCTATTAATGACGGTCAGCAGGGAATACGAAGATATATAATTACACGGGATGGCGATCCGTACCTCGTTGCGGAACTTATAAATTTGTTACTGAGAAACGGCATCGAGGTGCATCAATTAAATAACGATGTACAGTTTAGCACTGTGCGCGACAGGACGGGACAGTCCGTGGACAGATATACAGCACCCGGAGGCAGTTTCGTCATAGAAGCGGCGCAACCGCGTAACAGATTAAT
>SLQE01000147.1 GCA_007131635.1 Bacteroidota bacterium
AACCGATGCGCGACCCTATCCCGCAATTCGGATGGGTAGCGTATTCACATTGCTCATACGAGGAAAAAGTAAAAATCTTCGGTCTGAATATGGAAAGAATAATTAAACGGGTGAAGGTGAAGTGATCGATTAATAGTAAAGAAAGATGGTTATATTGATGTTTAGATGGATTGTTATCTTCATTTTATTCATAAATTTTTCTCTGATGGTATCAGCTCAGAACGAAACGATATATATGTCCGTGTTGAGTTCTCAAAAACATCAGTGGGGGAATATCGAGAATCCGGTGATAGGAATTTTCAGAAGCAGCGATGCCGGTCGTACCTGGGAACATATCGGGTGGCAGGGATATATACGAACGTTTTATACGGAAACCGGTCCAGATGGGACTATATGGGCAGGATGCGGCAATGGTGTCCTCCGATCCGGGGATAACGGAAAATCTTTTACCATTACAACCGGCTGGGAAGTTACGGAAGCTCTCAAAGTACGTGTACATCCGTATCGACCGGAGATAGTTTATGCCGCAACTGCTTACGGTGTTTATAAGACTATTGATAATGGCAATACCTGGAGAGAGATGAACAACGGGCTGCCGGCACTTCCGTTCACTTCGGATCTTTTGATTGACAGATATGACCCGTTAAAAGTATTCGCAGCGACAGAAGATGGAATATATGTCAGCCCCGACGGTGCCGGAACATGGAATCGTGCCGGTTTAAAGGGAAACGGAATACGAACTATTGTTCAACATCCCACGACGGCATCGGTTTTATATGTTGGTACAGAAGAGAACGGTATATATGTAGCAAAAGACGGCGGCCTGACGTGGAACCAGATCAATGACGGACTCGAACATCTCACAGTATATTCGATAGCTATCAATGTATCCAATCCGGATATAGTATACGCCGGTACGCACGGAGGGGGCGTTTACAGGTCAATAAACGGAGGGAGTACATGGCAGCAGGTCATCGATGGACTTACGAATCTCGATGTCCATGCACTTCTGATACTACCCTCGGATTCGAATGTTGTTTTTGCAGGGACCTTGAACGGCGGATTGTTTATCAGTTATAACGGCGGCGACAACTGGTTTTTTAACAGTCAGGACGGTGGACAGATTTGGGGACTCTCAGTCACCACTGCGAAACCGGAATAATTATGTGGCAACATGAACAATAGCAGTTATTTTTTAAAATATGAAAAAGATAATCTTATTATTGTTCATCCTCGGAATGAGTGTGAACACGGATCATACAATCGGAGCGCAAACGATATTTGAAGAGCGGGCCGAATTAACCCTTCAGGCGGCGGCTGCCGATCATGAATTCAATTTGTATGTCGTAACGGCAAAACTCTTGCGAGGGACCGATCGGGAAGAAGCCCTTCGGAATCTTCGGGAGTTTACAAATGATCAGTTGCTGGGTGGTATGTTCTTCGCATACCAGATGATCGGTGCTTATCTGTACACACACGATCTCTTACCCGTTGATCTGAAGGAAGAAATACGTCTCGCATACCGCGACAGAACCATATACCGCGGTGATACGGAAAACCATTGGGTGATGTACTATACCGGTATATATCTTGCCGCCCAAACCTGGCCCGATCTCGATGAAACGGAATGGTTTAATGGAAAAAGCTCTCCCGCGAATCTGATCGAAGCGGAAGGATGGCTGCGCGAATGGTTTCGCATAACGGCCACGATCGGACAAGGTGAGTTCGATTCGCCGACCTATCTGATGACCTTCCTCAATCCGATGCTTTTACTCTATGAGTTTGCGGAAGATCCAAATATGAAACAAACTGCGGAATTGATGCTGGATTTCCTGTTTGCCGATTACGCGGTGAAGAATCTCCGCGGAAACTACGGTGGGGGACATAGCAGAGATTATCCGCAGGATATCATTAATCCGTTAACGGCACCGGATATTCCATGGTCGTGGCTGTATTTCGGCGAGCCGGATTTCCTGCCGTGGGATAATCCGATGGGTGAGCCGCGGCATTCCGGGTGGAATATCGTCTTTGCCGCTCTGAGCTCATATCGTTTGCCTGACCTGATCTATCATATTGCGACTGACCGAAGTGAACCATATGTACTAACGGAAACAAAGCGAACCCGTAATATCATAAGATTCGCCGAAGAACGAAATCTCCCCGTTTACAAATACACCTATATGACCGAAGACTATGTGCTCGGTTCGCTGCACGGGGGAATACTGCAACCGATACAGCAACATACATGGGATGTGACTTTTGTATCGGATAAACCGTATAACACCATATTTACGTTACATCCGTACTATTCGGGAATGGAACTTGCAATGTTTTTCCCCGAACAGAAAAAGTTTCTTGCCGATGAAGTAGATCGCTATCATAAAGTGTATACCGATCCCGATAAATGGAATTCGAGTTCTCCATATGAGCGAACGATGCAATATAAAAATGCCATCATTGTGCTGTATAACATTGAGCCCGGCTCGCAGCACCCGCACATTGATGGGTTCTTTCCGAAAAATCTCGACCGACGGGTTGAATTACATAACAGGTGGATAGTCTCTGAGGCGGGCGATACATACATAGCATTTTACCCGTTGAGAGATTATGTTTGGACAGAGGGAGAAATCTATGACAGATGGAGAAGTTTTGAATTACAGAACGGCGTCGTCGTCGAAGTGGGACGCAAATCGGAGTACGGTTCATTCGATAATTTTATCGATCACTTTTCTACGGCTGCGGTGGAATATGAGATCTCCGATCAGGCAATCCGTGTTGTATATACTACGCGAAATAACGATAGCATGGAGTTTATCTATGACGGGGAACGACGGATCAACGGCAAGGAACTCCGGTTTGAAGATTACGGATTTTTCACAAGTCCGTTTTTACGAAGTCAAACCGGAAGCAGAATCGTTGAGATTACATACGGCGAACAGACCCGGGTTCTGGATTTTAATAAGAACACAATAACGCATACCGTCGGATCGCCGGAAGATGATTATATACTCCACTGTGCGGTTCTTTTCAGCGTGCCGAAGGAGGCCTCGTCGCTTGGTTATGCACATCCGGCGCGTTCGGTCGGATTGTTCAGACGAACCGGCGATGATGACTGGGTAAATATGCATCATCCTAACCTCTTTTCGAACGGGCTGGATTATTCCCGGCACGGGGATACGTTCCGGCTCTATATTGCAGGCGGTAACGGATTACACCGTTCATCCGACGGCGGTGAGACATGGAAAGTGCTTACCGGATGGCAAACGGAAGATATTTTATCCGTGGCAACCCACCCGCATGATTCCACAATCGTATATGTTTCCACGCCTTTCGGAGTTTTCAGGACAAGTGACGACGGAAGAACATGGCAGAGAAAGATGGAAGGCATGAAACGATGGTACGTGCAAAAAGTGATAATTGGAACTCAGTCCGACGAAACATTATATGCCGCCGCCGAGGATGATCTCTATATCTCATACGATGGCGGCAATAACTGGCAACCGTCGGATGTGGGTGTACCAGAGATACTCTTTGTCGTCCAGAATCCGGTCGATGAAAAAATACTGCTTGTGGGAACGGAGGATCACGGTGTCTACGTCAGTTTCGACGGAGGGCAAACCTGGATATCCGCCGGAAATATCCCGAAAACCGCGATTTATGCAGTAGCGTATTCGAACGACGGCCAAAACGTCTACGCGGGCGGATATCAAACGGGCGTCTGGAGAAGCGCAGATAATGGAAGATCCTGGGAGATGATCTGGAACGATGAAGATGTCGAAGCGATCTACGCTTTAACCGTCCATCCGGATGATAACCAATATATTGTTGCGGGAACGAATGGAAGCGGATTATTCGAATCATTCGACGGTGGTTTAACGTGGCAACACGCAGGTTTATTCGGTGCCCACGTTCAGCAAATTAAGTTTATACCACGTTACTGATTCGATTTGCAGTGATTGTTATGCGAAACGTATATTAAAGTGAGCGTGAAATTCTATGAAGTATTTAGTGTACATATTTTCCATACTTTTGTTTCAGCTATGCGGTCTCACCAGTGCTCAACTGCAGTCTTCGGTCGTTGATGTTTATAGCGAATATCTTGAGAGCTATTCATATCGTGCGGAACATGTGGTGACTGCTTTCGATACCTCGTCGAACCTTAATTACTATGTGGTAGCCGCCAAGTACGCAAGAGGAACACGTATTGCCGAAGCCGATAGTATGTTTCTCGAATTATTGAAAGAGCCGCGAGGCGATATGTTCTGGATGTTTCCCGTCATAGGCGCATATCTGCATGGTAAAGAGGTGATGGCGCCGGAAGTCAAAAAAGCCGTACGAAATGCGTGGAAAACATACGCACCGTACCGCGGCGATACCGAAAACCACTGGTGTATGTATTATGTCTCGCTCTATCTTGCAGCCGAACAATGGCCCGGTTTTTCAGGTGCGGAATGGTTCAACGGGAAATCATCCGATGAAAACCTTGTCGAATCAAGAGAATATGTTCTGCACTGGGTGGACATAACAACCACTATCGGACAGGGAGAATTCGATTCTCCCGATTATCTTCCCGAATACATGATACCGATGCTGCTGCTCGCCGATTTCGCGAAAGATCCCGATATGCGCACAATCGGTAACATGATGGCCGATTACCTGCTTGCGGATTTTGCAGTTGAACATCTCGACGGGCAATATGCCGGAGGTTTCAGCCGAATTACCGAACCGGGAGTTTATGAACCGCTTCGTTCGAATTCATCGGCGTATGCTTATCTTTACTTCGGTACCGGCGTGACGAGTACCTCGGGTTGGATATTATTTCCGGCGCTGTCCGACTACCGTCTTCCGGAAATCCTGTTTCATATTGCAACCGATCGTGATCATCCTTATGTGCATAAGGAGAGAAAACGTGTACGGAATGTTATACGATACGGTGAAGAAATAAATCCTCCGGTGTATAAATATACGTATATGACCCGTGATTACGCTCTCGGATCCTTGCAGGGCGGAATTCTGCAACCGATTCAACAGCAAACATGGAGTCTGCGGTTAACAGCCGGACATCCGCATACTGCCGTATTCGGCTTACATCCCTACTGGTCGGGTTTTGAGCTCGGGATGTTCTTTCCGCAGCGGAAAAAAACACTCGTGGCGGATGTCGTCCCTTCAAAAACGACATACAATCAACCCGGTAAATGGACAGGCGGTTCACCATACGAACGTACATTCCAGCATGAAAACACTTTGATCGTACTTTATGATATTCCGGAAGGAACCGACAGTGAACACATAAGCGGTTTTTTCCCGAAAACACTCGATGAAATTATAATCGATGAGTCGGGATGGATTGCCGCACGTGCGGGGAATACCCTCATTGGTTGGTATCCGCTTCGGAAGTATGATTGGATCGAGGAAGAAATAAACTGGAGATTACATAGCCCTTATCGAAAAAATGGTTATGTTATCGAAGTTCGTTCGATGGATGAATATGATACTTTTACGGAATTCAGGAACGCATTGCGGGAACATATACCTTACTTGAATATACAGGGAACCGGTGTAAAGCTGACATACCGGAATCCGGATGACGAACATTTACAATTCACATTTCCGGACGAACGATTTATCAACGAATCGCAGGTAAACCTGGGCGAGTATAAGTTATTTGACGGCAAATACTTACAGGCGGATGTCGGAAGCCGGCAGCTTACCATGCAGTATAAAGATATGAAACGGATATTAAATTTTGAAACATTGGAAGTCATTGAATAGATGAATTCGAAAAAAAGGAAAATTTCCGGTAAGCCCGATGTGACGATTGCCGGTCTGGCAGTCGTTGATATTATCGGTCGTGTCATTGAGGCCGGTTCTTTTCCCCGGCCGGGCAGCTTATCCGTGATTGATTCAATAAAACTTACCAGCGGAGGGAATGTGTCGAACGTGGGAATCGATCTGGCAAAGATGGGTTTTCGCGTCGGAGCAATCACCCGCCTCGGAAATGATGAACTCGGCAGGTTCCTAACGAATGAGTTTAATGCTTATAAAATAGATGCTTCGGGTATTATTATCGACCGGAAAAAACAAACATCCTCAACGATTGTATGTGTCGCGGAAGACGGTGAACGATCTTTTCTGCACACGCGTGGTTGTTTGACGAATTTTACCGCCGGCGATATTTTTCAAAATATCCCATTGATAAAAAAATCAAAGATATTTGTCCTCGGCTATCTTGGCTTATTGCCGGAGTTGGAGAAACAGTACCGGAGTCTTTTAAAAGCAATTAAAATGAAAACCGGTGTCATGGTATTGCTCGATACGGGAGGGAAACCGGATGTCAGTGTTGAAAAGTTAAAATCTTTCCTGCCGTATGTAGATTATTTCATTCCAAGCTATGAGGAAGCGGTTATGCTTTCGGGCCATGATGATCCGGAAGATATTATAGCGTTCTTCTATGACGCCGGTGCGCCGGGAGTCGTCGGGGTTAAAGTAGGAAAAGACGGTTGTATTATCTCAGATAAAAAAGAATTGAAACATATAGAAGGGGAACGGGTCGGCAGAGTGACGGACACGACCGGTGCGGGGGATGCCTTTGTCGCGGGATTCATTGCGGCAACACTTCATGGCTTTGATCCGTTTAAAGCGGCAAAAACAGGCAATAAGGTAGCGGCTGATTGCATTACAGCCATAGGTGCTTCAACCGCCGTTGAATCGTTTGAAAAATATGTCACATAAAAAGAAAGTATCAATTAAAAGGAGTATAGCATTATGAATTCCAATCGACGTGAGTTTATAAATCGTTCAGCTCTCATTGGTGCATCTGTCATGCTGCAACCGTGGCAGTATATCGGATCACAGCCGTTGTATGCCGCAGATGAAAAACCAAAAATGGGTTTGCTGCTGGGAAAAGAAGACCTTCCGCGAATCAGAAAAACAATACATCATCCGCGTTTTGAGGATTTCTGGAAGAGCATGCTCAATGCGGATCTCGATGCTGATATAAAGTTTTTGCGTGACGAGATCGATCTTTACAATCATGTATTTCATCTCCTGCGAACCTGGAGAATGCTTGAACGGTCATCGTTCGTTGCGATGGTGGCAGAAGATAAGCGGCATCTCGAGGTATCCAAAAGGGCAATAGACCGTATTCTGCAGTACAAACGATGGGATTACTTCCTCGAGGGCGGGGAGATCACGATCGGTTTGCAGCGCGCACCCGAAACGACAATAGCAATGAGCTGCGCTCTTGAGTGGATCGGCGACTCGTTGGACAACGCAACCAAAACGGAAATGGAGAAACAAATAGCGGAAAAAGGTGCGCCTGCGTGTTACCAGACTCTTTTCGGCATGCGCCATCCGGACCGTGTCCGTGGTTGGAGCTTTGATCCGGAAAGCGATTATGCATTCAGGTATGACCTGAGCCGCTGGCCGATAATTTTAAATGCTACAAATCTGAAAGTTATACCGATATGCGGCCTTGGGATGGCAGCCTGCCTGTTGCATGACAAACATCCGCAGGCGCCCCGCTGGCTCGATATGGCATTGCAGAGTGCACGTGCTTTCGCACCAATGTACGGGTCCGACGGCAGTTATGATGAGGGTGTTGGATACTGGGGCTATACCACGCTGCATATGACAATGTTTGTTGAAGCACTGTACCGGACATTCGGTACCGACGAGAGAGCGATAATAAATTTCCCCGGGACCGTTCGTCACGCTTTACAGATGTCGATGCCGACAATCGGTAATCCGAACGATGCGGTTAACTTCGGAGATGCACGAAATATGGGAGATACCTCGGTTGCAGGATGGATTGCGCATTTGAAGAATGACGGTGTCGCTCAATATGTGATCGAGGAAATGGGAGATATCAGGAGTCATTTCGGTCTTATCTGGTATCGGGAAGAAGTACCGGTCAGGAAACCCGGTAAAGAATTACACGATGTCCGCTTCGTGAATGACTGGGTTATTTCCAGAACAGGCTGGGATACCGATAGCTCGGTGCTTGCCTTCAGGAGCGGCGGTCCGGCAAATCATGAACATGCCGACAGAAACAGCATTATTTTCAAAGCATACGGTGAAAGGTTATTACACGATCCCTTTAATGCGGCATATTCAAACACGCTTCCGCTCTGGGTCCTGCGACATACGGAAGCACACACGGCGGTACTGATCGACGGAAAAGGTCACCAGTATCACGACGGCAGCGAAGGAACAAATCCATCCTGGGCAGAGGCATGGATCATCAATTATGCCGCGTCGGATAGATACGTCAAAGCGACAAGTGATGCGACGGAAGCTTACCGACTGGTGAACGATAATGTGGGCAAAGTATTGCGTACGGTTGTCTTCCTAAAACCAAACGTTGTAATCATTTTTGATAAAGTCTCATTATTGAACAATCCCGTACCCGTCCAGGCACGTTTTCAGATAAATAACGATGACCATAAAGGAAAAGGAATCGTCTCTTCCGACCGCTTCACCATAGAGCGTCCGAATGCGTTTTTACGGGGTGTTTGTAAAGGGAACAATGGTGTTGTGCTCACGTCCGATGTTATAGATGTAGTCGGCGATATGACCGCCGATCTGTACATCGGTCAGGAGAAGATAGAAAAACCGGATATCGGTAAATATCCGTTCATACAGGCGGAAAATCCGGCCGACCTGAATCACGCGATGGTAACGGTATGTGCGGCGCAAAAGACAGGGAAAGCTGCCGGCACCATTACGATCCGGAGAGATCAAAACCGATGGGATATCTCGGGTGAACATGACGGAATGCAGGTACAAGTCACAATACACGATATCGGTGATGTCCCTGAAATTGTCGTTGTATGATAGAACAAATTAAACATGTCAACCAACTTGACTATATAGTCATCGGTGTGTATATCGTTATGCTGAGCGTGGTCGGTGTATATCTGACCCGGTTCAATAAAACATCCGACGACTTTTTTAAAGGAGGCGGGAAGATACCCTGGTGGATTGCCGGGTTGTCGACATTCGTCTCCGGTTTTTCCGCCTTTATGTTTGTCGCGGCGGCGGGGTATACATACGCGAACGGTTTACCCGCCGTCCTCATGTTTACATCGGCATTCTGGGGCTACTGGCTGGGTTATTATGTATACGCACGTAAATGGAGCCGCGCCCGGCTCTCGTCGCCAATGGAATTCCTCACCCGGAGATATTCTCAATCTACAACGTATTACTATACGCTGCTGTCGATCATACCTGCCATACTCGGGCTGGGACTAAGCATTTATATCCTGTGTATTTTTATCTCTACTGCATTGGGTATTGTGTCAATGGAGTTCAATCTCGGTTTCGTGACATTGGGCGGACTTGAGTTTACTATCGTTGTTGCCGGACTCGTGTTGCTTATTTATACAAGTGCCGGAGGCTTGTGGGCGGTTGTCATAACCGATGTGTTGCAGTTTATAGTCATTATTATTATTACCATTCTGATTTTTCCTCTTACGTTTGCTGCTTTGGGTGCGGGTGAGGGAGTTATCGGCGGAATCCGTACGTTGGTTGCCGACTCACCTCCCGGATATCTGAGTTTTATCGCCGTATTGAAAAATCCGGTTTTTTATCTGGCATATATAACGAATACAATGCTGGGTTATAATGCCGCGTGGTATGTCGGACAGCGCTACTACAGCGTGCCGACCGAACGCGATGCACGTAAAATGGCGGTGCTGGCAGGGATTTTAAGTCTCATACTGCCGCTGCTCTGGATCGCCCCGACTATGGCTGCAAGATTGCTTTTCCCCGATATGAATGCGATCTGGCCCGAGTTAACCGATCCGTCTGAGGCATCATTCGTAACGCTCGCGCTTGTCCTTCTTCCGAACGGATTAATCGGCATATCGATCTCCGCTATACTTGCCGCGACAATGAGTTCCGTCGACACGCAGATAAACTATGTCGCGTCGATTCTGGTAAAAGATGTATATATCAAAGCGAGACGAAATATCACGGGTGAGATTCCCTCCGAAAGGCGGCAATTACGGATGGGAAGAATTACGGCATTTGCGCTCGGGGTGAGCGCGATATTCACCGCGTTAATCGTGCAACGGACACACGGTGTTTTTGAGTTCGCACTGATGTATTATTCGTGGTTTGCACCGTCGCTTCTTACGCCGGTCATGCTGGGGTTCGTGTACACAAAAACTCCTTCGTGGTCGGGTATTGCATCCGTTACCGCAGGACTCATCGTTGTGCTGCTGGCGAATGTTGCATTTGATGTTTCGGCATATCAGTATCAGGTGAACGTATTCGGCGGTGTTCTCGCCAGCGGATTGGTCTTCTGGATATCGGCATTTTGGAAAGACCGAAAGATCGAACATATCAAACGGATTGAAGCATTCAGACAGGATATGCGTACACCGGTTACCGAAACGGGTAAACAACTTGATCGGAATGCGTTGGATTCATACAGGATCGTGGGTTGGTTAACCGCAATCATCGGTGCCGTGCTTATGATATTGTATCTCGTTCCCGCTTCAATTGAAGTGCATCGTTTGAATCTCATAATCGGGATCGGAACAACATCGGTAGGATTTTGGGTGCTATTCTATTTTCACCGACTTACAAAAAATATTAAAAAGCAGGATGATCACATCACATAATCATACTGAACATCGAATTGTCCGGGTAAGTGCGATTCAACTCCCCGCCGTCGTCGACGGAGCAACGATTGAAGAAAAATCGCGGAATAATCTGCAACAAATCCGGACGATGCTTGTAACGGCAGGGGAAAGAAAATCCGATTTGGTATTGCTCGGCGAGTATTCAAATATATACCATCGTTCGGCATCGAACGATCCGGCTGAGTATCATCCGGATGAGATCCCGGGTGAAACAACGAATATGGTTGCGGGGATGGCTAAAGAATTCCGAATGAATGTAGTATTCCCGATGTTCGGTACATATGATGGGAAGATTTCTAACTATGCGGTTATCATCGACCGCAATGGAAGTATCGCGGGATGTTATCGGAAAACCCACGTAACGGAACAGGAACAAAGTCTCGGTATGATACCGGGCGACGTCCTGCCTGTCTATCATCTCGATTGTTGTACGATCGGGTGTATGACATGTATGGATATTGAATATCCGGAGGTCGCACAGATATTAATGCTGCAGGGTGCCGAGGTGCTGTTGTTTCCGCATGTGCAGGCCGGGTGGGGCGAAGTTGACTGGGAGATACGATATCGTGCCCGTGCGATCGATACGGGCTTATATCTCATTTCTTCGTCGTACGGTTACAGGGATGGTACCTGGGTACCCGGTATGATGATAGGCCGGAGCGGAATCGTGGGCCGCGACGGTTTGATCATTGCCGATGCGGGACGGCGCATCGGGGTAATAACAACGGATATCGATATTGCATCCCGTCGGATCACAGGGTTTCATTTTACCGAAAAATTTGACCGAACGCTGGCAGTCATCGCTTCCCGGCGACCGGAGTTATATCAAATTTTATCTGAACCGAACACCAAAACAAATGCACTGAGGAACCTTCGTCGTACAAATAAATAAATATTCACAATTGTGCGGAGATCGATATGAAACATTTAAGGAATGTTGTAAATGCACCTATACCGCTCGATGAAAATCGCGTGTGGCGGTTTTATCTCGGCGGTAAAATGATAGAAGATCTGAACGGGGTCTATGGCGCGGATGACAGTAATTTCCCCGAAGATTGGATAGGCTCTACCGTGCAAGCCGATAATCCGGATGAATATTATCGCGAGGGAGAAGGTATTTCCGTTTTACTGGGCGGTTTCCCCGCTCCGATACCTTTGAACGATGTCTTTGATGAATTTCCCCTGGAGATGCTCGGCGACGCTCATATCAAAAAATTCGGTACTAGTCCCGCATTATTAGTAAAATTGCTGGATACTTCAATCAGGTTACTGGTACATGCCCATCCACATAAATCTTTTGCGCAGGAGCACCTAAATCTCCGGTTCGGAAAAACAGAGGCATGGTACATCCTGGGTATTCGTCCCGATATAAGCGATCCTTATATCCTGTTCGGTTTTAAAGAGACCATGGATCCGGAACGATTGACAACCATACTCGATAACCAGGATATCGATACATTGCTGAATGGTATGCACCGCCTGCCCATCAAAGCGGGAGATGTTATTTACGTCAGAGGAGGTATACCGCACGGTATCGGGGAGGGAACCTATATGGTTGAACTCCAGGAACCTTCCGATATTAACGTTTTCCTTGAACGAAGCTGCGGTGGCTTTAAAATAAGAGAAGA
>SLQE01000113.1 GCA_007131635.1 Bacteroidota bacterium
GCTTCTCGAGTGCAAATTTCATGATAATATCCTGATCTTCCGAATGGATCACCATCGTGTGACCGATACCTCCGAACTGTAACAGCTCGATACAGCGGTGGCATCCCGCGAGCCAGCCGTCATCCACAAAAAATGATAGTACGGGCGAAAGTTTCTCGCGTGACAATGGCTCTTCTCTGCCGACCGATGTACACATAACGATGAGCACTTTTGTATCCTTCGGAACATCAATCCCGGCACTGTGAGCGATAAACGTTGCCGGTTTACCGACCATCTCCGGATTGAGTGCGCCGCGTTTATCAAACATAAGACGTTCGAGTTTGACTTTATCATCCCCTGTTACGAAGTATCCGCCGCGGATATTACACTCCGCCATAACCGGATCCAGGATCGGAGCGTCGCAAATGAGTGTCGATTCGGTGGAACAGAGCGTGCCGTTGTCGAAGGTTTTTCCGGATAGGATATCGGCGACAGCTTTACGGACATTGGCCGTTCGCTCGATAAATGCGGGTACGTTGCCGGGACCGACGCCGTATGCCGGTTTACCCGCACTATACGCGGCTTTCACCATTTGCGTCGAACCGGTGGCGAGTATCACGTCGGTAATTCGATGGTGCATGAGTTCATCGGTTCCCTGACTCGTAACGCTTTCTATGCACGAGATCAATCCGGCGGGTGCGCCTTCGCGTTCCGCCGCCTCTTTCATGATCCGTATCGCCTCCAACGTGCTTCGCACCGAGCGCGGATGCGGACTTGCAACGAGTGCGTTACGCCCTTTCACGGCGATGAGCGCTTTAAACATGGCCGTCGATGTAGGATTCGTTGACGGTATGAGTGCCGCTACCACGCCCATCGGTTCGGCGATTTCAAGTATCCGTTTCTCTTTATCCTCACGAATAACGCCGACGGTTCTGAGATCTTTGATACTTTCGTATGTGTATTTTGTTGCGAAGAGATTTTTCAACTTCTTATCTTCCGGTTTGCCGAAACCGGTTTCCTCGCATGCAATCATACCGAGACGCTCGGCGGCTTCTTCTCCCGCTTTTGCCATTGCCTTGACTATGCGATCGACATTGGATTGAGGGAACTGCTTAAACTCAAGTTGTGCCGCTTTTGCTTTTGCAAGAAGATTGCGAACTTCCTGCATAGATTGCAGGTCTTTATCGTAGTGCATCTGATTAATTATTTATTGAGTGTAAGGAAAAATGAGTGATAACAGATTCATGTTATGATTTTCGATAGTACTGTTTGTGTTATACAATAAGCTCTCTTTGGTAGTCCCATAAGTATAAACCGGTTTTATTATCCCGTTCCCGGACGAGTTTACTGCCTTCGAATTCGTGTATCATTATCTCCGCTACGTACACAATCGTTCCTTCGGCCAGGTGGCCGCCGAATGCTTGTCCCTTTCTGTTGCCAAGCGTTATATGCAGATGCGGAAACGGATCATACTCCTTCATTGAAATGTTGCCGTACAGCGATAGTATTTCGAGCTGTTCATCGAACGTGATTGATTCGTATGCTTCGGTCTTTTGATTGAAGTACATAACCACTGCTTTCGACACCGCTCCGAGGCCGCGCACTTCACCGACAGTTATTTTATTTTTAATGATATAGTCGGTGATGCCGGTGAGCAGATCGGTTCCCCGTCTCAGTTGACCGATGTATGTCTGTTTCAGTTTATACGCATGGTGCGACATACTACAATCCTTCCATGAGCGGCAACTGATCGGTTTGCCCGCGGTCAGTTTTGCGCCGATTGAAATGCTTATAGACTATATCGGTTACTTCCCGTCCTCGTGCCGTCCGTTTTAAAAAGCCCTCGCGTATCAGGAATGGTTCGTATACTTCTTCGATGGTGCCGGCTTCTTCACCGACCGTTACCGCCAGGGTGTTTAATCCCACGGGTCCGCCGTTGTATTTATCGATGATGGACAGGAGGATCCGTTTGTCCATATCATCCAGGCCGAGCTCATCGACTTCGAGTTTACGAAGTGAATAATCGGCGACTTCTTTCGTGATGATGCCTTTATTATCCTTTAATTTCTCCTCTGCTTCGGCGAAATCCCTGCATCTGCGAAGAAGGCGGTTTGCAATCCTGGGTGTACCGCGGGATCGACCTGCGATTTCCGTGACTCCGTCATCGCGTACTTTAACGCCGAGTATCGATGCCGAGCGCCGGATGATAGTAAACAATTCATCTTTATTATAGTAATCGAGCCGGTTTGTGATACCGAATCGGGCGCGCAACGGTGACGTCAATAATCCGGCCCGTGTCGTGGCTCCGACGAGCGTGAATCGCGGCAGACTGAGCTGAATGCTCCGGGCGTTGGGACCGCGATCGATCATGATATCGATCCGGAAATCTTCCATCGCGGAGTAGAGATATTCTTCGACCGTGGGATTTAGACGATGGATCTCATCGATGAATAAGACGTCGCCTTCATTGAGATTTGTGAGTAATCCTGCGAGATCGCCCGCGCGCTCGAGTACGGGACCCGAGGATAGTCTGATCGCGGTATCAAGCTCGTTCGCGATTATATATGCAAGCGTTGTTTTGCCGAGGCCCGGCGGACCGGTTAACAGCACGTGGTCGAGCGCTTCCCCGCGTTGTTTTGCCGCAGTGATGAATACTCTGAGATTGGACGTGATCGATTCCTGTCCGATAAAATCGTTAAAGGCAGGCGGTCGCAAAGTCTGATCGAATTCGCGGTCCGTTTCAAATCGCTCCGGTGATGTAAAATCGCTGTGTCGTGTCATAATTGGTTAAAGTAGGAAATTAACGCCTTACAATCAACAACATGGTTCCGGTCTATTTACCCAATCTCCGGAGTGCCGCTTTAATCAATTGTTCGAGTGAGACGTTCTCATCGTTCAGTTCCGCACTTGCATTCCGTAACGCGTTTTCAGAGGCGTTCCGTGAATACCCGAGCGTGGTAAGAGCAAGCAGCGCTTCTGCCTGAACGGTGTCCGAGGTCCTGATACCGGTCTGTTCCTCTGCGAGCTCAATTTCTGCAAGTTTATCACGTAATTCAACAACCAGTCGTTCGGCCGTTTTCCTTCCCACCCCTGCTATTTTATTGAGCTGCATTACGTTACCCTGCCGGATCGCTCTGATAAGTTCATCGTATGACAAACCCGACATAACGGTTTGAGCAAGTTTGGGTCCGACACCTGAAATAGTAATAAGCTTACGGAATAATTCCTTATCCTGCTTGGTGAAAAATCCGAACAATTGCATCGCATCCTCACGGACATGCAAATGCGTAAACATCGTTGCGGTTTCACCGACATCCGGTAGCCGGTCGAAGGTTGTCACCGGGATAAATACCTGATACCCGATACCCCCGGCTTCGATCGTACATTCGGTCGGTGATTTATGGAGAATTTTTCCGGTAATTTGATTGATCATAGTTTATGGCTCTATTTTGTATACGACATCTCCGGGAACCGTTGCAAGTCCGATACCCGTCCCGATCAATCCTCCGACGATACCGGATCCGAGACTGGATCCGACATAAATAAAAGCATCGCTGGCCGATTCATCCGGTTCTTTTTGATTCACAAAATAGCTCCCCACCGGAATACCGACGAAGAGGCCGATGATACCTCCCCACATACCTGAACGCAGCGCGCGTCCTCCTCTGTCGTATTCCAACCGGCAATACGCGATGTCACCGGACGGTACAACAACCAGTTCGTCTTCATCGTCGCGAATGGTGACCATGTTTGATTCGTAGTTGACAAAGTTGCCGCGTATCCTTTTCATATCCGTCAATAATAATGTTACGCGGTCCTGTTCTGCAACAGGTATTTCCTCGAACGTAGCAACCTTTTTATCGAAGGGTATCTCCTGTCCGTTAACCGATATGCATACCAGAAGAGGTATGCATAGTGCATAGATAATTGTTTTTATCACGAGATTACTCTTTCGGGGTGTGATGTAATGAACGATTTCCAGCTTGAGACTTTCTGTTGATTACCCGGTGACAGAACTCTGTGTATATGACAGATAGCGACTGCGAGGGCGTCGCTTACGTCGGTTATCATTTTTTCGTTTTTTACGTTCAGAAGTTTACGCACCATATACGCGACCTGTCCTTTTGTCGCCGCTCCGTTTCCGACTATGGCTTTTTTGACTTCCCGGGGGGCGTACTCCGCAGTCGGTATCTGGTTCTGTACTGCCGCCAGGATAGATACGCCGCGCGCGTGACCGATCTTCATCGCAGATTGAACGTTCTTCCCGTAAAATGCCGACTCGATGGCAAATTCATCGGGATGATATCGTTCGATGACATCGACGAGATGTGTGTAGATGGTTTGCAGCCTGATCGGCATCGAATCGGTGCTGCGGTTTTTAACAACACCGAAATGTATCTGAGAGAGTTTACCTTTTCTCCACTCGACAACACCGAAGCCCGTTGCAAGTGTTCCCGGATCCACGCCGAGTACTATCATCTTTGCTGATTCACGTTGTTTATTTCAGGTTTAGTTTTCTTGCGCGAGTTTATCGAATACCTCGTCGTCGATATCAAAATTTGCATACACATTCTGAACATCATCGTGTTCGTCAAGCGCTTCGATGAGCTTTATTACCTGCTCAGCTTCTTTTCCTTCCACCCGGATATTGCTGTTCGGTTCCATTTTCAGCTCGGCGGAATCGGTTGCAATATTCTTTTCCGAGAGCGCTTGCTTCACTTTTTCAAATTGCTCGGGACTCGTGGTGATTTCAAAAAAATCGTCCGTCGGTTGGTAATCGTCGCCGCCGGCTTCGATGACAATCTGCAGAAGATCGTCCTCATCGATCGATCCGGTCGGAACCCGGATGATACCCTTTTTTGTAAACATCCACGCGACACTTCCGGCCTCACCGAGCCGGCCGTTATGTTTGCTCAGGAGGTGACGGATTTCCGCAACGGTACGGTTCCGGTTATCGGTTACCGATTCCATTAATATCGCAACACCGCCGGGTCCGTATCCTTCATAGACGATTTCCTCATACTGTGTGCCGGGCAGCTCCCCGGTCCCTCTTTGAATTGCACGGGTGATATTTTCCTGGGGCATATTTGCATCTTTTGCCGTTTGAATTGCCAGGCGCAACCGGGGGTTACCTTCGGGGTCGCCGCCGCCCTCACGCGCAGAGATCGATATCTCTTTGATTAATCTGGTAAAGAGCTTTCCACGCCGTTGATCAACAACGGCTTTTTTCCGTTTTATCTGTGCCCATTTCGAATGACCTGCCATAAGACCATGGTACCTTATTTATTGATCTTTGATATCTTTTATTCGCAATTGTGTGTAGATCACGTTGTTCCATTCATTCTGATGAATGGTATATACCATCTGAATCTCTCTCCCTCTTTTACCGACTTCGGGAAGGAGATGACCGAGATTGAATCCGATGGCATCTAACATGATATCCTTCTGGCGGACTTTCATCAACAGATGATTTTTCCCGACAATTCTCGGTGATCCGACAATGTGCATACTATTGGAGTAAAATGTGGGATTAAGGTTCTCGGGTCCGAAGGGTGCGAACATGTCGAGTATCCGTACGAACTTCGGTGTGATTTCATCGAAGGTTAACAGTGAGTCGATTTTGATCTCGGGAGTTAAAATTTCCTCTGTGAGATATTCGCTTGCGACCTTGTTAAATGCTTTGCGGAATTCATCCAGCCGTTCAATTTCAACCGAGAGACCTGCCGCATATTTATGTCCGCCGAATTGCAGTATAAAATCTTCCACTTGTTTCAACGCCTGATAAATATCGAATCCAGCGATGCTTCGCGCCGACCCTTTGGCAACACCGTCGACCGTTGTCATGAGGATTGTCGGCCGGTAGTATTTTTCAACAAGCCGGGAAGCAACAATGCCGATCACGCCCGGGTGCCAATCGTCCTGATGAAGAATGAGCGGAAGAAGGTCACCCGTATCTTCGATGTAGGCTTCGGCAATCTGCATTGCCTGGCCGAAGGTTACTTCATCGATTTTGCGGCGGTTATAATTTTCCGACTCGACTATTTTCGCAAATTCACAGGCCTGGGAAAAATCCTCGCACGCAAGTAACTCTACCGCACGGCGCGCATCCCCCAATCGACCGACAGCATTGATGCGCGGTGCGATTACAAAAACGATCTGTCCGGTGTTTATCCTGCCGGTTTTTAAATTCGCGCTTTCGATAATGGCTTTAATACCGGGGCGGGGATTATTGTTGATGAGGTCGAGACCCATTTTCACCAGGACACGGTTTTCTCCTTCGAGAGGGACGATATCTGCCGCGCTGGCGAGTGCGACATAATCGAGATATTCGTACGCTTTTTCTTCATGGCCCAGTGTGCGAGCCAATCCCTGCACAAGTTTGAAACCGACACCGCAACCGCTGAGATATTTAAAAGGGTAATTACACCCGGGCTTTATAGGATTCAGGATTGCGTATGCGTCCGGAAGTATATCGCCCGGTTCGTGATGATCGCAAATAATGCAATCCACATCGTGCCGGTTTGCATATTCTACCTGTTCCGTTGCCGTGACCCCGCAGTCGATTGAGAGGAGCAAACTGACGCCGCGATCCATAGCTTTATCGATACCGGAAATCGATAACCCGTAGCCGTCTTTGATTCTGTCGGGAATGAAGTAAGAGACCTTGCATCCGATCGATGTGAGATAGGTATACAACATGGCGGTACCGTTCGTTCCGTCGACGTCGTAATCACCATACACCAGGATACGCTCACCGTTGTCGCGTGCTTTCAGTAAGCGGCGGATAGCGATATCCATATGGTCCATAGCAAAGGGATCGTGTAAATAATTTTCACCGGGTCTGAAAAATTCCCGGGCTTTTTCAAAAGTATCAATACCGCGATGAATAAGAACGGAGGTGAGTGTTCGTCCTATGCCGAGTTTTTCCTCAAGAGGTTTAAGAATATCCTCAGGTGCGGGATCGGCTAATGTCCAGCGTTTATGATCGAGTTGTGATTGATAGTTCGTTTGTTGCTTTTGATCTAGAGATGCACCGGCGGACCTTTGTGTGTCTTCCATTTGTACCCCTTCCGAAGCTCTCTGAAATACGGAGAAAATAATATAGTATCCGAAAATGTCTGTAAGCCGAATTCTGTCTGTCCCGGGTTACCGGGAGAGGCAGCCATTTATCTTTGCGACCTACCCAAGAGTGCATTCCCTCCGCTTGAGCGGAGGCATACGACGCGGGCAACGTCGATTCCTCTCTTATTTGGTCTTGCTCCGGGTGGGGTTTACCGTGCCTCCGATAGTCACCCGTCGGAGCGGTGAGCTCTTACCTCACCTTTTCACCCTTATGGCGCCAAAGGCGCCACGGTTTGTTTTCTGTGGCACTTTCCGTTCCCGATCAGATCGGGACCTCTTCTTGTGAATTGGAAGAGCACCCTGCCCTGTGGAGTTCGGACTTTCCTCTATTCCGCAAAGCGGAAGAGCGGCTGCCCGACATTTTCGGATATTCGATATTACTTAAATTACCCCGTATCAATCCAGTAAAGCTTCACTATAATTAATTACTATATACTATTGATAGTAATATATTAACAAACTTTTTAAATTTCAAGAAATTTTACAAAACGAGGGGTATTTTTGAGTCGATGCCGGCATTTGCGAGCCTGTCTGCCTCACGATTCAGTTCTCTTTTAATGTGTTTGATCACGATTTTGGAAGGAATTGTCCCGATAAGCTCTTTGACCGTGGTAAATAATTTTTTGAGTTCGGGTTCCTTGACTCTGTACTGCCCGTTGAGCTGTCGAACGACTAATTCACTGTCTGAGTGGATGATTACAGAGTTTGTATCTTCCGTTCCTGCCGGTAAAAGGAGGGAGGGATTTTTTTTAATTTTTGTAAGAGCTGCAATGAGTGCGTGATATTCGGCTTGATTGTTTGTCATTTTTCCGCCATATCCCGCGGCGGAAAACACCGTTTCGCCCTTATCTGATTTTATCAATATACCTATTCCGGCTTCTCCGGGATTACCGCGGGAAGCTCCGTCAATGAACACGTTTATCATCGGGCGACTTTATCCACCTCCGCGGCAATCTCTTCTGCTATTAAAATGCGACCGCAGTTTTCACAAAAGTGCGTCACGTCGTTTTTTCGAAGCAATAAAATGAGTTGCGGAGGAACGGTTTTATAACAGCCTCCGCAGGCGCCCCGCTTAATGGGAACGACCGCGATGCCGTCCTTTGCACGTCGTATCCGATCATAGATCACGAGCATATCCGTTGATATCCGCTGTGCGATTTTATCGCGTTGGTCTTTGAGGTGCAGTTCTTCTTCCTCATGTACCTGCGAAACCGATTGCAGTTCGGTTTCTCTCTCGCCGAGTTCGGATTTTAAAGAATCTTGCTGCTGTTTGAGATCGTCGAGGGAAATAGCCAAATCTTTCTGTTTGCTATCGTGTGCATCGGCTTCCTCAAGTTTCTTAGTTATTCCGGTCTCTGCTTCGGAGATTTCCTTCGTGATAGCGTCGTACTCTTTGTTGTTACGAACCTGGTAGAGTTGTTTTTTCAATATTTCGACGCGCTCATTGAGAGCTTCGGCTTCAAGGGTCGATTGTTCGCGTGTGGTTATATGCTCGTTCATCGATGTTTGAACATCGTCAATTTTCGACCGGATCTCACTTCCCCGGTCGGTCAGATTTCTGACGATGCCCGGTAAATCTCCCTTTTCTTCCTCGAGATCCATTAACTTCAGGTCACATTTCTGAAGTGTATAAAGTAATGAAATATTATCGTGCACGCAGTCTCCTCCTCTTAACTATAGATAATAGGATTTGTTATACTTGTTGTCGGGTAACAGCTTACGTCTTGAAATTTCTTTTGCAATCTGTCCACAATCGCTGCGACGATGTGGTGTTCGGTTTCATAGTGACCCGCATCGATGAGATGTATGATACCATGTGCTTCATGGAAAAAATGATATTTGACATCTGCCGTTACGAATGCATCGGCTTTTTTCTGTATCGCAACCTGCAACAGTTCCGAACCGCTGCCGCCGCAGATCGCGACTCGTTTTATCGAGTCTGCCCGTCCGCGCGTCCATCGTACCGCGGGTGTGTCGATTGTTTTTTTTGTATGCGCGATGAAATCCTCAACGGACATTTCCTGACGCAACGATCCGATGACTCCCGCGCCGTACTTGGGATCAATTGCTTCATTCGGATAGACGTCGTATGCAACTTCATCATACGGATGGGCATTGGTCATCGCTGTTACGACGGCGTTCGTTCTCCAGGCCGGTGAAACCATTTCGATCCTCACCTCATCTTCATGCTGGAGTTTCCCGACTTCACCGCTGAACGGTTGGGATCCGGGAAGCGGTCTGAATGTCCCCGTACCTCTTAGCTGAAATGAGCACGCCTCATAGTCTCCGATAATGCCGGCGCCCGCTTTTGTCATTGCATCCGTCACGGCGTTTACATAATCGGGCGGAACGAAAACCGAAATTTTTTTCATACTGCCGGCTTCCTGATACAGAAAACCGATGTCCCGGAGATCCAATTTCCTGCCGAGCACGAAATTTACGCCGCCGTGCGTAAAGTCCAGGTTGGTGTGCGCCGAGTACAGATTCAGTTTGTTCTGTGCAATACTGAGAGCAAGCTTGCCGGATAAGGTTTTATTCGTTAGATTTTTCAGAGGTTGAAAAATGAGTGGGTGATGCGTGATGATCAGGTTGCATTTTTTTTGCAGAGCTTCCTGAATCACATCCGGAGTTATCTCGAGTGCCGCGACAACCCCGGTAACGGGTTCTTCGGGATTTCCGATCTGGAGTCCGACATTGTCACGATCCCACGCGATAGCCGGGGGTGCCCACGCCTCAATCTCGTCTATAATATCCTGTATTTTAAGCATATAGTGTATATATAAAAAAAGTGCCCGTATTTTTTATATGAACGGGCACTTTTCTTTGAAGTTTTTAAATGTTTTTGTATTATCTCTTTCAGGTAAGACCAACGGTATCGTTACCTGAAAATGTGCGGGTACTTTTTTCTGTTTTTGTCTTTGTAATCTCTTTTTCATTAATGATATAGTGTTAATATTCAGACAATTAATATACGGGAATTAAAAAATAATTGCAAGGTTCGCGGGGGTTGATTTTAATATGAAAAACAATTATATTGCTAAATAACTATATAGTAATATATTAATCAATAACGTAAGCGGAGAATGTGTATGGCAGTATTCGAATATCGATGTGAAGATTGCGGATCCCGGTACGATGTATTACATCTCGGCAGAGAAAAAACAGACGATGTATTCTGCCCGGAGTGCCGGTCGACTAATCATAAAAAAATGTTGTCGGTTTTTAATGCATCCTCAAATTCCGGTACATCGCGGGAAAGCGCACCGATGCCTTCCTGTGCTTCGGGTGCCTGCGGTATCGGCGGGGGTTGCTTTAATTAGCACGCGACAGGAGGAGGAACTATGCGTTCGATCATACAACAAAAACTAACTCTGTTCACGGCTGTATTGATAATAGCATCCGTCGCGATTGCCGCCACGTTCGTTGCTGCTGGCGACGATCAAAAAGAACACCGGGTCGCCGCAGAGCATGCTGCGAGGTCTTTTATGACTCAACTACAGGGTGTCCTTATGAAAGAATTGCGTGAAGGCGGTCCCGTGCAGGCCCTGTCGGTATGCGCCGATACGGCACAGATTCTGACGCATAACGCGGCAACCGATCTTGGTGTATCGATCAAACGGGTGAGCAGCCGCATCCGAAACACGGAGAATGCACCCGATGCATTTGAGCGGCACATACTCGATTTGTTCTCCGGGATGCATGAAGAAGGTAGTGAGCCGCCGTTCATCCACACGGAAGAACGCACCGTGAACGGTCAAAGAGAATTCTGGTTTATGCAATCGATTCATGTTCAGCCGCAGTGCCTTGGATGTCACGGTTCGGGTGATCAGATTGCGTCGAACGTAAAAACAATGTTGAACGAACGGTATCCGGAGGATGAGGCTCTGGGCTACAAGCCGGGCGATTTCCGCGGTGCGATTCGCGTTAGTTTTCCTTTACAAAACAATAACGGGAGGAATTAAAATGAAAATAACTATTGTTGCCATCGTAATCCTTGGGATGGTGGCTCTCATCTTCCTGCTTGCATTTTCAAAAACCGGTGGTAATATGAAGACTTATTCTGTACAACAATTAAAAGAAAAAATCAACAACGGCGATGTTCTGGTTATTCTTGATGTCCGCACACCTCAGGAATTCGACGGTGAATACGGCCATATTGAGAATGCAATACTTATTCCGGTTCAGGAGTTGCAATATCGTATCGGCGAACTCGAGTCATATCGCGACAAAGAGATTGTGGCAATATGCCGGACGCAGAACAGGAGCAAGGTTGCGGCATCGATACTCAAAGATGCAGGATTTGAAAATATCGCGTACACACACGGCGGTATGGTTGAATGGCACAGACATTTCGGTAACGGTAGGAGGGAATAAGATATCCATGGTAAAAAACATCATCATTATTGCAGGACTGATCCTGGCCGGTGCGCTGGGCGGTTATGCCTACTACTATTTTATAGGATGCAACGCGGCAAATGCATGCCCCATAACAAGTAATCCTTTCTCAAGTATCGGGTACGGCGCACTGCTCGGCGGCGTCATCAGCTTTAATTTTATTCCGGGTAAAAGGAAGAAAAATTCATGACTATTCTTATCGGTGTGATTGCGGGCGGTCTGTTTGGCTATGCGGTGAGCAGCTATATGAATAAGCGAAATGTATACGCCTGCACACTCCTTTGCAATAAAAGGATAAGTGTGCTGTATTTTTCATTCATAGGTGCACTTTTCGCATCCAGTATCTGATCATAGGGCTATGTTTACGCAATCGATTCGTCTCGGCAGGATACTCGGCATCCCCGTCGGTGTTAACTACTCGTGGTTTATAATCTTTGCTCTTATTACCTTCACCCTCGGAAATCAATTCGCTTTTGTATACCCGGAGTGGGCTTCACCGGTGCATTACACGGCGGGCATTCTCACCAGTATCCTGTTTTTTATCTCTGTTCTTTTACACGAACTTGGACACAGTATCGCAGCGAAGCAGAAAGGTATCAATGTACGAGCGATAACATTATTTATCTTTGGCGGCGTTGCACAGATCACGCGGGAACCCGACCGCCCGATGACCGAATTCTATATTGCGATTATGGGACCGGTGGTCAGTATAGCACTCGCGGGTCTCTTTGCCCTGGTTGCATTTATTTTTCA
>SLQE01000421.1 GCA_007131635.1 Bacteroidota bacterium
TAATCGCCCCACCGATATCCGGTTCCATAATCTTGAAGCTCCTGTTACGGTACGTTTTCTTATAAAATCGGATTCTAACCTTTTCAATGGGAACGTTTTTTATCATATCTTAAAAAAAATATAAACAACGATAAATGATCTAAAACACATATATGATCCAAAGCACATGTGAACCGGGTCAATTGACATTTCAAATTATTATCTGTAATATTAAGTTTGTGTATAATAAAAACATAAAGTGCTAAAATATTGAAGGGATGAGATGGTATGTATTCTCCAGATTCGGACGAATTAAAGCGGAAAATTTCAAGAATTGCAGTTATCGTGTTGGTAATTCTGCTTATTGTTTTTCCGCTCTATATGCTGGTAATCAGAGATACCGACAGGCAACCCACGGCACCTCGGGTGGGGCAGGATATACCGCAAACTGAAATAGAAAGAATCGTTCCGGAAAGGCGTGATACTATCGAACCGCCGATTGCGATTGAGAGAGAGCCGGAACCGAGTATTGACAGGACTCCTCCTCCGGTCGTTGAAGAAAGAGTTGAGCGTCCGCCGGTGCGTCGCGAGCGTGAGGAACCACCGAGGAGACCTGCACCGCAACCATCAATTGCCGGTGATGAGGCTCTTGTCTTTCCTCAAACTTTAGAAAACGGAAATGCTACCCGTTCATATCGCATCAGAAATACCGGGGATCGTGCACTCGAAATACGGCGTATTTCGGTTTCGGGAGACAATGCCGATGCCTTCGATCTCAAACAGAGCGGATCTATCACTGTTCAACCAAACCAGGAAACCCTGGTACAGATAGAGTTCAATCCGAAGGCAGAGGGCGAAAAGCGTGCCACTCTCACCATTGAGAGCAACGACCCGCGAAGGAGTTCATTACGGATAGCTCTAAGAGGGATTGCGATAGGCGGTGAATCAATCGATACGATAGTACGTAGTTTATATGAAGAAGGCCGAAGCCATTTTGATGCACGACGATTCCGCCAGGCTGAAGAGTTATACACGAATGTGCTATCGCTCGATCCATACTACGGTCCGGCGTATTTGATGAGAGGAAGGAGCAGATACGAACTCGGTGATTACCGGGCCGCAATCTCCGATTTTGATGATGTTTTAAAATATCGCCTTTCATTACCGGGCAGCGACCGTCAACGAATAGAATGTATCACTCTGTATTTTGCAGCTTTATCACTAAGCGAGCAGGCATTGCGGACCGAAAATCCGGATGAACGTAATCGTTTATTGAGGCCGGCGCTGGGTCGCTGGGAAGATTTTAAAGGTATTTGCAGAATGGACGAAACACTTGTAGACAATGCCGGTTACTGGGTGAATCGTCTGAGTGAATTACGATAAATTTGTCAGACATCAAAAAGAAAGATATAAAAAATATGAGGATTGTACGTATGAGGGGGCATATAACAGGGGTAATCCTGATAGTTTTCGTCATCGGATTGATTTCCTGTTCGTCAGGTAGCAGTCAGCGCAGAGGTGGTGAGGTTATTCTTAACGGAACCTTAATTTATCCTGACACGACAATAGTAGACGACCGTATTGTAAATGTAAAACTAAACCCGGGCCCGGATACCGTTCGGGTCGGTGGGGGATACTTTAGAATCAACGCCCCATATGAGGGAGAATATCAGGTCATTGTGGCTTATCCTTTGCGTTCTGCATTCCCGCCGCTCACGGTTCCCCTAAAGAGAGGTGTAAACCGGCTAAGTTTTATGATACCGCGCGAAGAACAAATAGACTCAATGCCTGCTGGCAGGGAAGAGGAGCGTGCGGGAGAAGACACAAGAATCATTATTATCAGACCATAAAGAATCGGGGCAGGCTGAGGTGCGCGCAAGCTATACCAATGGAATTATCATTATACTACTCTTTGCTATGTTCGGGAAACCGCCGCTTCCCGCAGGAGCAGAGGAACGGCTTGACGATATTCACCAGATCATATCTGCAAGAGAATTGGGGTTAAGGGGAGAAATTCTTAACATAGCTATATCACCGGCAAATCCCAACATTATTTCATTCGAAACCGTCGAAGGTGGGCACCTGCATCGGCTGTGGCGGTTTCATATCATTGAAAAAAAACTTACACAAATTACCCCTCGTGACCCGGATGACGAGAGTTATTCCTGGCAGGCGCTTTCGGACCGTGATATTAACTGGTGTCCGATCATTAAAAACGGTAAGAACTGGTTCCTTTTCGTCAGCAACGGTATTGAGGGGCAGGAAAATATCTATCTCGCAAATACCGAGCAAGACTACTATCTTCGCCTTACAAGCGGTGTGCATGTTGACCATCATCCAAGGTGGTCGCCCGACGGAAGAAGTTTTATATATGTTTCATCGCGAGCAGGGAGCGGAGATATATATTACGTAAGAAATGTGGATGATCTTATATACAGATTTGAAACGGTTGTTCAACAAAATCCCGGTTCCCGCGAGATTGTAATTGAAGGAATCGGTACCGATAGCAATCATCTGCGTATAACCGATAATCCGGGTATGGATTCATTTCCCGACTGGTCGCCCGACGGGAGGTACATCGTCTATCAGGGGCTTAACCGAACCGACGATATTCTGAATATCGATTTATTTTTACTCGATACCAAAAAGTTTTCCGCCGAACCGGTTAATCTGACTCAAAACCCGAGACAGGATGCGATTCAACCAAAATGGTCATATGATCAGAGAAACATCGCATATTACGTATCTCCGGCCGGACGCGGAGCCGAAGCCCCTGCAATCGTACATTTAGCATATATTCAGATTCAGAGTGATTCTTCGACAGGAGATATAACTTCGTTTGCATCGATGGGAACAATTGATGCTAACATTCGTCGTAATAATAATACCGGACCTCTCTGGGGACCCGGATCGAGAAGTTTACTTTATGTAAAAGGTGAAGGCAACCACACCCCGGTTCTCATGTACAGGACGACTGATCCGGGTTCAATACAGGAATCGCATACAATGAGGGAGAGCCGTTTTGACGTGATTCACAGAGAAATTGCAGGCTACGTTTCTCTCAACTATACGGTGGTGGTTTATCTGACGTACGAAGATCAGGATTACCGGATATACATTGCACGACCCGAAGGCGGCATTCTATCACACATGGAGAGTGATGTGTACATACGACCGCCTCTCCGCGGTTCGAATGTAAATTCA
>SLQE01000454.1 GCA_007131635.1 Bacteroidota bacterium
AAAGGTACAAAGATCTTATCGGCTACTTCCTCCTGTATACCCGGGCCCTCATCGGTTACCACTATTTGCACGGTTTTGTCACAAGTCACACATTGTACAGTAATGGCACCATTCTCGGGAGAATAATATGCCGCATTGATGAGCATATTAAGGATAACCTCTTCCATTAACAGCGCATCGAGGGATAACCGTGGCACATTACTATCGACGTGCAGCACAATATTCACTTTTTTCTTTTCTGAATCCGACTTGTAATTATCTACAACCTTTCCGATGAGAGCTTTTAAATCTACGATCGATGTATTAAGCTGCGGCACGCGATAAAACTTTTTAAAGTTTATTAACATATATAAGAATGAGTTCAGCGTACTCTTAATTTCGTCCAGATACATCGTAGCTGTAACGTCACCGGAATACTGCATCTCCATGTTCTGGATCCAGATGCTGATCCCGCCGATCTTATTTTGAATTTCGTGAGATATTTTCGAAACGGTCTCACCTATAACGGCAAGTTTCTCTTTTTCAGAGAGTTTTGCTTTTGTGGTTGTTAACTCTTCAATTTTTTCTTCCAGGTCTTTATTTGTGATCTGTAAATTTTCATAACTGATCTTGAGCTTCTCCACCATCTGATTGAAAGAGTTAATCAATACACCCAATTCATCGTTTCTGTTAATGTCTATTTTTTGATTGAGATCTCCCGCGGCGACATTATCCGCCACGCGCGCCATTTTTGTAATCGACTTTGAGACTCTGCCTGTAATCGTAAAAACGATTGCTGTCACAATACCGAAAAGAATAAAGACAAAAAGGATAGCCTGCAGAAGCACACTGTTCAATTCTGCTATATATGACGCAGTATCGATTTTTACTAATAATCCGGCGTTCATCACTTCAATCCATGATTTAGTAACAACAGCCGATGACAGCATAAGTTTCGATTCATCGGGGTTAAAAAGAAATGCGTGGTTATTATCGAGGAATTGTGCAGCCGGTATATACATCTGCCTCTTCTCATTACTGAATACCGTTATACCGCTGCTGTCATAGATAGCAACCGTTGCGTTGCGGTCGGGATTGACCGTTTGTATGCCCTTATCCGCAATTGCATCCAACCGAATACTAAAGAGGAGATTCCAGGATGCCGCATCATCAATTCCTGAAACAACGTAGATGCCGGGATCGGATCTCGATACGTTCGCAAACACTTTCTCGTGGCCCGTGAATTCTCCGACCATTGTTACCGGACTTTTCATGACAAGAGGATGGGTGCTTCCGGGCTCATTTTGTATAACCATCTCACCCGTGAACAATCTCACGGGAGATAATTTTGTTACGGAATTGAGATTTCTGTTGAATATCATTATTGAAGCATATTTATACGGATACGCACGAAGAAATCCCTCGACGGCATCGGTAAATGCCGGCGGCGGTATATCCATTCCCTCCATAGACATAATAGAGAGTTGCGTACGGAGTCCGGATATCTCAATGACCGAATGATTGATCTCTTCTTCTAGTACATATATAAATTGTGAGGCATAATGCTCACTTTTATGGACTGCCTGATCTTTCACGTATCTTATACCGTAGACATAGATATAGACAACTATCGTCGACAACAGAACGAGTGAGAACAGACTAAACAGGATCAGGATTTTATTCCTGATTTTTATTTTCGGCAGCATAAGAATCGGAAAACCAGATTTTTCGGTAGTCGGGAAACATGTATCTGAGAGAAAATCCCTTCACATAAGCCGGAAGTACGTAATAACCGGGTCGTGCGTGCGATAATAACAAAACGGGAACGTCATCATAAATAATCCGCTCCAGATGCAGGAAAAGCTCATTCCTTTTTTCCGGGTCCTGCTCTACTAAAGATTGTTCGAATACTGCATCGAATTCCGGATTATGGTAACCCATGAGGTTTAGAGTCGGCGGACTTTTAGAATATAACAAAGAATAAATATCGATCGGATCCGGAAAGGAAGGTACCATACTAACTCTGAATATATCAGGTTCACCCGACCGGATGTAACCGTAATAATTCATCGGCTGTACCGTAACGTCAACGGTAAGTCCCAAAGCGGTAATCGCTTTCTCAAGTTCTTCCAGATCGGGACAGTAAATACTGGATGCTATTTTAATTGAAACGTTTTGCAGATCCAACCCGCCGATCATTTGCATTGCAGTCCTTTGATTGAAAGGATAATACCGTAGTTCAGGATTGGAGAGAAGCGCTTCGGGTACAAAACTATTGGATGTAACAACCCTATCCTGTAAGTCATCTTCAAGGAACCTTCTGTCATAACTCATTGCAATGGCTCTGCGCAATAATTTATGATCTGCCAGAACCGAACCGGGGGTTTGTCTTATACCGTAAAATCTCACTCCTAAATCCATAATGGATTCGTAAACATCGACATGTTCGGAAATTCCGGGATCCGAAAAAAGATTATCCAGGCCTTTTTTATCCAACCTCAACACGTGGTTATTCCCTTTCAAGAATTCAACCACCGAGACTACGCCTTCTTTCCTAAACCGTATTGATATTTCATCGAGATACGGTAATGCATGGCCGAATGAATCCTTTGCCCAATATTTTTCATTTTTAACAAAGACCAGTTCTTCAATCGGCTTCCAGACTACCAAACGGAACGGTCCCGTGCCCACGGGGTGCCGGTAAAAATCATTACCGTAGTGATTCACCGCTTCCCGGGGAATGATGTACGCTGCCGGTGTCGCGAGCAGTTTCAGGAAAGCTGCAAAAGGTTTGTCCAGATGAAATTCGATGGTAAGATCGTCTATGACTTTTATTCCTTCAATCATATCAACGATGCCGGAATGAAATTCGCTGATTCCTTTCACTGTATTGCTGAATAAGCTGTAATAATAACTGGGTAGAACAGGATGTGCGAGTCGCTCCAACATAAACACCACATCGTCTGCGTTCACCCTTCTGCCTTTTCCGTCCGGAAAACAGGGGTCGTCGTGAAACCAGACATTTTCTCTGAGGTGAAAGCGCACCAGATGCCCATCGTCTTCTATCTCCCATCTTTTTGCCAGCAGCGGCTCTATCTTGTTCAGAGAATCGGAGTACCCGACCAAACCTTCATAAATAAGAAAAGATGCCTTCCAGTCCGATCTATAAATGATATTCTTCGGATCAAGCGTTTCAACCGG
>SLQE01000206.1 GCA_007131635.1 Bacteroidota bacterium
GCCGATGTCGGCATCGCTATGGGGACTGCCGGCAGCGATACCGCGATTGAAACCGCCGATATAGCGTTAATGGGAGACGATTTAACGAAGCTCGCGTACCTGAAAGATTTAAGCCGGAAAACGGTACGCATTATCAAGCAGAATATAGTTCTTTCAATCGGTATAAAGCTGGTTTTCCTTGTGCTTGCCATACCGGGTTATGCAACGTTGTGGATGGCAATTGCCGCAGATGAGGGAGCAGCGTTGATCGTAATCGCGAACGGATTGCGGTTGTTGGGCAGAAGGGGAGGGGCTCAATGAATGGTGTCGATTGGTTAATGGTTATTGGTTATTTGTTAATGGTGAGTGTAGCGAGATTGTGTGAAGAGTTTTAATTCTAAAGGAAAAGCCCCCCCCCTATAATCCCCCCTTGCTAAGGGGGGATGCTCTCGCGCATGCCCTCTTTCACTCGTACCTGAGCGCATCGATCGGATCGAGGTTCGCCGCTTTCCATGCCGGGTACACACCGAACACGATTCCCACCACAGAACAGATCAGCAATCCTATTAATGCCCAATCGTACGGAAATACCGGTGGGATGGAGAGCATGATAGCCAACACGTTGCCGCCGATCAGTCCGAGAGCGATGCCCGCGAGGCCGCCGATCTGACAGAGCACGATCGCTTCGAGCACGAACTGACTCATAATGTTTTTTTTGCGGGCACCGACCGCTTTGCGGATGCCGATCTCGCGGGTACGTTCGGTTACCGAAACCAGCATAATATTCATAATACCGACACCCGCGGCGAGCAGCGCGATGAAGCTGATAAAGCCGATACCGGCCCGTATCAGGAATGTCAATCTGTTAAATTCCTCGATCAGTGTGTCGTTCGAAAAGATTTCAAAATCGTCGGGAGCGCCCGGCGGTACGCGTCGGGCGACGCGTAAAATCCCCCGTACCTCCTCGATTGCTTCATAATAGACCTCTGCATTTCGTGCCTGTACCATCACACCGAGCGTCCGTTCCTTTCCGTATAATGTAAAGAAGGTGGTTATGGGGATTGCTATAAAATTGTCCTGATTCCCGCCGAGCATACCGCCTCTTTCCTCGAATAAGCCCACGACGGTAAACCGTTCTCCATCGAACCTGATTTCCTGTCCGATCGGATAACTGTATGGAAACAGTCTGTCGGCTACATTCTTTCCTATTATGGCGACGTTGAGGGCAAAATCAATATCCTGTTCGACGATTCCCCGTCCTTCAGCTACGTTCCAGTTATTAGTGAATAATCCATCGGGATTTTGACCTGTGATAGATACATTGGGATTAGTCTGAGCATGTGCCGACGATACTATACGGCCGCCCGCCCACGCTTCGATCCCGACTGCGCTTGCTAATCTGGATCGTTCCTGTACGAGAAGTGCCTGTTGATAGTCGATGTCCTTCCTCTGACGGTACTTTCGCCAGTCGGTTGGACCCATCTGAATTGCGGGGAATTTCTGTATCTGGAATGTATGGGCGCCGAGCACCGTGAGTCCGCTCTCGATACTGTTCTGCATCACACGCATCGACGTCATGACTGCGATGATCGAAAAGACACCTATCGCTATACCGAGCAGTGTTAGTATAGACCGTAATTTATTTGCGCGCACTGCCGCGAGCGCCATCAGGATGGATTCTTTAATCTGCACTTGGTTGGAGTTATTCCTTCCGGAAATATCTGGTTAAACTAATCAAAAATCACTCATACCGTAACGCATCGATCGGATCGAGGTTCGCCGCTTTCCATGCCGGATACACGCCGAAGACGATTCCCACAATCGAACAGATCAGCAGTCCTATTAAAGCCCAGTCGTACAGAAATACCGGCGGGATGGAGAGCATTATAGCCAACACGTTGCCGCCGATCAGTCCGAGAGCAATGCCCGCGAGGCCTCCGATCTGACAGAGGGCGATCGCTTCGAGCACGAACTGACTCATAATGTTTTTCTTGCGTGCGCCGACCGCTTTACGGATGCCGATCTCGCGGGTACGTTCGGTTACCGAAACCAGCATGATATTCATGATACCGACACCCGCGGCGAGCAGTGCGATGAAGCTGATAAAACCGATACCGGCCCGTATCATAAAGGTCAACCGGTTAAATTCCTGAATGAGACTGTCGTTTGAAACGATCTCGAAATCATCGGGTTCGGCGGGAGGGACCTGTCTCGCCAGCCGAAGAATGCCGCGCACCTGTTCGATCGACTCCTGATACGTTTCCGAATTCCTTGCCTGAATGCTGATGCCGAGTGAGCGCTCTTTTCCGTACAGTTTAAAGAACGCTGTTATCGGTATAACGACAAAATTATCCTGCTCGCTCCCGAGAAAACTGCCCTGTTCTTCAAACAGACCGATGACGGTGAATCGCTCTCCCTCGATTCGTATGTCGCGTCCGATCGGATACGTGTGCGGGAAGAGACGATCGGCAACATTTTTACCCATGACGGTAACATTTCGTCCGTATTCCACTTCCTGCTCGGATATGAAGCGTCCTTCGGCAATATTCCAGGGTCTTGTGTGCATACCCTCCGCGTTCATACCGCTTACACTGACATTCGGATTTGTTTGCGCTGATTCGGATCGAAGAATCCGTCCTCCGCTCCATGCCGTTATACCGACCGCACGCGCGAGGGATGCACGTTCCGAAACAAGACGCGCCTGCTGATAGTCGATATCCTTGCGTTGACGGTATTTACGCCAGTCGGCGTGTCCCATTTGTAATGCAGGAAATTTCTGAACATGAAAGGTATGAGCTCCGAGAATTGTTAATCCGCCCTCGATACTGTTTTGCATGACA
The DNA here is from genome assembly GCA_007131635.1 of Bacteroidota bacterium. Classification (GTDB taxonomy): domain Bacteria; phylum Bacteroidota; class Ignavibacteria; order T3Sed10-11; family T3Sed10-11; genus T3Sed10-11. The sequence continues at coordinate 2,820 of SLQE01000206.1, forward strand.
CGCATCGATGTCATGACTGCAATGATCGAAAAGACACCAATGGCGATACCGAGTAATGTGAGAATCGACCGGAGCTTGTTCGCCCGGATCGCCGCTAACGCCATTATGATTGATTCTCTTATTTGCATAGTTGTCTATTCATGTCTGATCGCTTCTACCGGATCCATCCTGGACGCACGATATGCCGGTAAGAAACCGGATATTATCCCGACCAGAAATGAGATCGCCAATGCAATTATAACGATTGAAACGGGCATAGCCGTGGGTATCACCTGATCGATGATCAGACTGAGCGGGTACGCAATGAGGACTCCGAGAACTCCTCCCAGCAGGCATATGAAAGCGGATTCCATTAAGAA
>SLQE01000420.1 GCA_007131635.1 Bacteroidota bacterium
GGATGTTCATCATGTCTCTCGATTTCCGCACGGATATCAAGAAAGTCTTCCATGGGCGTTGTGTAATAGGCATCTCCCATTTCTTCCATAAGCCGGGGTGCATCTGCGGATTTACAGGTAAAACAGGTAACAAATTTCGGTGACCGTTCAATGGCTAACATATCTCTCATAGCCCAGTAATGACCACGCGCACGTTTATAATCGAGACCATATCCGGTACCGCCGAATATCCTGACAAGTTTCGGATACCGATCGATATACGAATAATTATAAGAACCACCGTATTTCGTTTCTTCCATCTCCTTCGTTCGCATAAATGTCTCATACTGAAAAGGATAGAATTCTCCGAACCTTGCGGGATCAGTTTCATTAATTGTCAACGGTTCCGGCGGCTCCCCGGCCGGTCCGCACCCTGTAAGCATCATTGTAACTGTGAAAAGGGAAACGGCAAAAATATTCGATATTCTTTGCAGGATCATTCGATAATCTCCGGAATTTTAATTGCCATATAAAATAAGATGAAATACTCTTAATAAGATAACTAATCGGCACATCCTTGTCAAGTATGATTTTACCGTATGTTTTTTTATATTATGCATAAGTTTATGTAGAATTTTTCATAACCATGGATTTCTTTCAAGACAGTAAAAAATTAAATGCAGCATCCGACGGCAATATCATTACAGGCACATGCGAAGATCAATCTCGGTTTACATATATTGAGAAGAAGAGCGGACGGATATCACGATATTGAGACTGTATTTCATCGTGTCAACAATTTTGATACGGTAACTGTTGAGCGAACAACCTCCGGGAGGATTGCGATTCATTGCACTAATCCCGAAATTCCTACCGATGAAAACAATCTTTGTCATAAAGCGGCAATACTATTTTATTCGGAAACAGACCACCGGCCCGGGTTGTCGATTAGTATTGATAAAAATATCCCGGTCGGCGCCGGACTCGGCGGCGGAAGTTCGGATGCCGCGACGGTACTCCTGGCTTGTAATATGCTTCACGGTTACCCGCTCAGCGATAACACGTTAGGTGTCATAGCATCGCAGATCGGCTCCGATGTACCTTATTTTCTGCATCCGGATAGTGCGTATGCAACCGGCAGAGGTGAGATCCTCGATTATTTTCGTCTCGAACTTCCCTACTGGATCGTCCTCGTATATCCCGGTATTCATATAGATACAAAATGGGCATACCAGTCAAGCATGCCAAACCGCAGCGCAAAGCAACTTAACATAAAATCACTCGTACAGGATAACCTATTGCAGCCGCGTACCTGGGTGAATACACTTCGCAACGATTTTGAACCTGTAGTATTTCGGGAATACCCGGTCATTATGCGGGTGAAAGAAGCCTTGTTGAAAGCCGGAGCGGATTTTGCTCTGCTTTCGGGAAGCGGCTCGAGTGTTTTTGGACTGTATCAGGATGAAATGTACGCGAGGGAAATAGCCGACTCGCTCTCGAATACGTACAAGGTATGGCTCACACCTCCCTTTTTCATACCTGAACCAGTGATTACCCTTCGAAAGGAAGATGAATAGTCAGCGTATGTGGATTCGTTTATTCATACCACCGGTATTGACGCTTATCGTATTTTCTATGAGTGTATTCTCCCTCCCTGCCGGTATATATTCATTTGTGCAGGATGAGGAACAGGATACCGTCGTTGTCGCCGATACACTCGAAGAACCGATACGTATTTTGATAATACCGGGATTAGGTTCGCTGCAGCACAAAAGCATTACATCATTGTCGTATCTCGATCATTTATGGCTGGAATACACATCACCGATAGACAATCTTGCGTATTTCCCCGGTATATATATTCGTGACAAAGGAGCGGTCGGTCAGCCGCACGAAGTGACCGCCTATGGCATGGGATGGCGATCGATCGGCGCGATGATCGACGGCCGTCCCGCAAACGATCCGATGACGGGTGTTTACGATTTTAATCTTTTTGCCACCGAATATATTCAAAAGATCGAATACCTTCCCCCATCGCGGTCATTCCTCTATCAACGTAACGCCGTCGGTTCATTATATAATTTTGTTACACAAAGTTATATTGCACCGTCACCGTACACAAAAATCCGCTACAGCGAAGGGCGGAATAATTATTCGCAAACCGATGTCGTTTTGAGTCAGGATATTGCGACGGGTATAAATCTCACACTCGGAGGTCAGCGACAGTTTTTCGGCCGGGCAGATCCCGGTCAACGATTCAGCGGCAGGTTCCCGAATATGAGCTACCGCAATCTTCATTACCGATCGAAACTTCGCTGGAATTTAAAAGAATTGCTCAACATCGCCGCGGCGTATTCCTATACGAATACCAATACCGGACTGAGCGGCGGCATCGATATTTTTGCCACACCGGAGGAAGATATCTATAACGAACGCGAAGCAACGATGCGTTCGCTTCTGGCATTTCAAAGTGTAAAACGACACGACCTCACGCTCGTGGCCGCGGCACAACTCCTGCCCGATTCGCTGGATACATCGAATCTGACATTCTATTATTCAAATCACTTGCGACAATATCGTGAAGAGGACCGCATAGCAAGAGCCGATACCGTCGAGTATAGTAACGATTACCGGACCCTGATGAGCGGTATCGACTTCAAACAGTGGTTCACCATCGGGCCGGTTCGTTTCCATGCCGGTGCGACATATATAGATAATCATATAACGGTCAGCGATAAAACCGGCAAACGAAACGAAAAAGAGATTGGTACTTTCTTTCGTTCGATCTTCGATCCTATTCCGCAGTTGACGGCAAATATTATGATACGGAGCGATTGGTTAAGAAATGCCAACTACACATCGTACGGCGCAGATCTGACACTCACGCCCGGAAGGGTAATTTCGTTGACCGGCGGTGGGGTGCATACCTACCGCCATCCGACACTTCAGGAATTATACTGGCAGGACACGACGATAACACGGCCGGCATTTCTGGTACCGGAAGCACATGACATACTTTTTGCCGAAGTGAATCTGTCTCCCCTGCCGGCATTGCACCTTACGTTTGGCGGTTTATATCGTTTTACAGCCGATCCGATCATCTATGAACAGGGAGAAATATCGAGGACCTTTCCGGATATTATCATCCGGCAGGGTAACGATGCAAAA
>SLQE01000301.1 GCA_007131635.1 Bacteroidota bacterium
CAGCCGTCTGTTCACGCGAGCGGTTTATATTTTTATACGATTCGTTACGGTACCCGGCTTGAAACGGGTAAAATGATATATCTGAGGTAGTTGGTAAAAACGTGTTTTTAACCACTAAGGTCACAAAGTAGAAATATATCTGTGGGACTTATAAATCTGTGGGAGCAATCTTTTTCACACTCCTTTTTGTTTATAGTTATCGAAACCGGTTAAATGTTCAGGTTGTTTTCTTTGGTTCCTGATCCTTGAAATATTCCGGATAATGCTTCTTAGCACAATCGGGACAGACGCCGTGACTGAAGTTCGCTCTGGAATGATTTTTAACATACGCCTCAACCTGGTGCCAGTAACCGCTGTCGTCTCTGATATCTTTACAAAACGCACAAATGGGTAATAAACCGCTCAGGGTTTTCACTTTATTGAGTGCATCCTGCAGTTCTTCGATGAGCCGCTCACGTTCCTGTTCGGCTACTTTCAGTTTCGTTATGTCGGTAATGGAAGTAATGATTGCAGTGATTTGATCCTTATAATCGAGCAGCGGGGCTGCATTGACCGATAAATATACCTTCCTTCCGTCGGGATGTTCGATGGCATGTTCCATCCCGTATACCGGCATCCCGGTCATCATAACCTGGATGTATGGCAGTTCGGTTTCAGGGAGTATCTCTCCGTCGACTGTGGTTATCTTATAAGTCGGATCGTTATAGTAACGATCGTTATGATTTTTACTGTCAAGTGCGAGTATTTGTTCTGCGGTTTGGTTCGCAAAATAGATCCGTCCGCTTATATCGATAATCGTCACACCGCCGGGTGTGGTTTGGAGAATGAGCTCCAATTGCTTTTCACTCTGACGAAGCGCATCCAGATCGCGTTTTTGTTCCGATAAATCGTTCCCGACTAAAAGTACTGATTCTACCTGGCCAATGATGTTTTTCTCCGGTGTGAGAATGATCCGGTAATACTTCATACCCGAAGGTGTTGCCAGTTCTCTGTCAAGCGTTATACCTTTTCCGGTCTGAATAACGGTTCCGATTGAATCCTGCCAGAAAGGTGTCAGCTCTTTCCATAATAATAATTCACAGTGCTTCTTTCCGAGGAGTTCATCCCGGGAGCAACTTATGATAGATTCAAATGCCGAATTAACATACGTGTATCGTCCCTCTTTATCGTACTGGGCAATCGGACTCGGTGCCATTTCGAGCATTTTTCCGGGGCCGGATAGCGGATTGTATGGGACACTACCGCCAGCCGGTTTTTCCATCACGCGATGCTTAACTCTTATATCCTTTGGTGTGTTGAAATGTTTCATATTACATAAAAAGTAAAATGGGAAACCATCATTTAACTTAGAAATAGCATATTCTGTGCCAGTAAATAGATTTTTATTTTTTCAAATTGGTCGTGTGAAGGGAATCATAATATCTTCTTTTAGCCCAAAACAGGAAAGATTTACCTGCCCGCATTTTATCAAAAGGGCCGAAAGCCGGTTAATAAGTGTTTACTGGTCTGAAAAGGATAAAATTACCGGTAAGAGGGAGTTTTGAAATGTATATATTGTAGAAATTATCCGATATTTCACCTGTTATCCGGTCAAGAATTAAGAAGAGGATTTATTAGATTCTAATTGTTTATATCATTAAATTATATTTTATTTTTTAAAAACTCGCATCACCATTAAAATAATAGAATAAATATGGACATCACCTGCGGTATCGTAGGATTACCGAATGTCGGTAAATCGACTCTATTCAATGCACTCACCGCCAGCGAAGCAGACGCGGCAAATTATCCGTTCTGTACCATCCAACCGAATATCAGCGTTGTCCCGGTTCCGGATGAACGACTTGAGCCATTGGGAAGAATATTTAATCCCAAGAGGATTACTCCTACAGTGCTTGAGTTTTTCGATATTGCCGGACTGGTGAAAGGTGCAAGTAAGGGAGAAGGTTTGGGAAATCAGTTCCTGCACGATATCCGGAATGTCAATGCTATTTTACATGTGGTCAGATGCTTCGACGACGAAAATGTCTCGCATATCGAGGGAAGCATAGATCCCAAACGGGATATAGAAACTATCGAAACCGAATTACTTCTCAAAGATCTGGAGACGGTCGAACGGAAAATAGAATCTGCTTCAAAAAAAGCCAAGAGCGGTGAGAAAAAATTGAAAGAGGAAGTAGAATTTTATGGACGTGTGCGGGATCATCTGTCTTCGGGGAGATTAGCGCGCTACTTTCAATACCCCTCAAACGAAAAGGACTATTTCGAATCGCTGTTCCTGCTCACGGCGAAACCGGTGATGTACATTGCGAACGTGGACGAAAACGAGTACCTCGAAGGGAACGGAAAAATTAAAATGATACGCGAGATAGCCGGCAAAGAAGGGGCACCCGTAGCGGTTATTTGTTCAAAGCTGGAGGCGGAAATTGCACAACTATCTCCGGAAGAGCAGGGTGAATTTCTGAAAAGTCTCGGTATACCCGAATCCGGATTAACCACGGTCATCCGGGAAGCGTATGCTCTGCTGGATTTGATCACTTTCTTTACAGGCAATCCGAATGAATTACGCGCATGGTCGATCAAACGGGGCAGCACCGCTTATGAGGCGGCAGGGAGGATCCATTCGGATTTCCAGCGTGGATTTATCCGGGCGGAAGTTACCAAATCGGAAGATCTGATTCGATGGGGATCGGAAGTTGCAGCCAGGGAACATGGTGTTATGTCCGTGCACGGAAAAGATTATGTAGTACAGGAGGGCGACGTGATCTATTTCAGGTTCAATGTCTGAAATGCCGGATTTTCCGGTGCACTTTTTTTATCCTGTCCACTGAAGTTTCTGTTTTGCTTCAGCCGACATACGAGCGGGAGTCCAGGCAGGTTCCCAAACGATCCGGACGTCAACGTCCTTCACTTCCGGGATCTGAAGTATCCTGTTCCTCACGTTTTGAGAGATCATAGAGCTTGCCGGACATCCGGTCGAGGTGAGCGTCATTTCAACATCGACTTTGCTGTCGTGAACCGAAATGTTGTAAATCAATCCCAGGTCGACAATACTAACGGGAACTTCGGGATCGTAGCACTCTTTAAGTGCGTCGAAAATTTGTTCTTGTGTGATTGCCATTCGAATCCTCCCAAAACGC
>SLQE01000047.1 GCA_007131635.1 Bacteroidota bacterium
ACCAAAATGAATAATGCAATCAGTGCAACGATATCATGCCGGACTTTCCCCCATGCAAACAAGACAAGAGCAACACCGAGAGTGATAAAAACGATTGTTTGATCCATGATTGGGAAAGTTTATAATAAAAAGTAAAGAAGTTTATATAAAATCATTGGATGGCAAATGAATTAATCTTAATTGAATCATATTTTTAAAAAAATCATTTTGCCGGTATATTAATTTGCTTATAATTTACGTCTTTATCAACACAAATACCGACCGTGAGGGAAGTTTAAATTCGTCTCCGCCCGACAGATGTCGATCTACGGCGCTTTCATCGTCAGGAACAGTAGAGATTACAACTTTCCACTTCGTTCCGTCTAATATTGTCGGGATTTTACATTGAACATCTTCATGATGAAAGTTCATCCACATGAGAAACGTATCATCAGTTCGCAATGCACCTCTCTCATTGTATTCATCGATGGCATCCCCGCTTAAGATAAATCCGAGCGTCTTAATATCGGCTGCCTGCCATTCCTCATCTGTTATTTCATTGCCGTCTATCCGGATCCATTGAATATCTTTGAGCTCAGAGTCGTTGATTTTCTCCCCTTTTAAAAATTTTCTTCGTCTCAATACGGGATGCTTATGCATAAAGTGAATGAGCGTTTTTGTAAAGTCGAGAAATTCTTTTTTCCGGTCATCGAGTTCCCAGTCGAACCAGCTTATATCGTTATCCTGGCAGTAACCGTTATTATTGCCCTGCTGTGTTCTGCTCAGCTCGTCGCCGCCGAGAAGCATCGGCACTCCCTGGGACAAAAATAACGTGGTGATAAAATTCCGCTTCTGCCGCTCGCGAAGGTTTATGATCTCTTGATCATCGGTCGGACCTTCAACACCGCAGTTCCACGACATATTATTATCCGAACCGTCTTTGTTATCTTCGCCGTTCGCCTCGTTATGTTTCTCGTTGTAGCTGACCAGGTCCTGCAACGGAAATCCGTCGTGTGCCGTAATAAAATTGATGCTTGCAAACGGTCGCCTGCCATCCGACTGATAGAGGTCGCTGCTTCCGGTTATCCGGTACGCGAATTTCGCAAGCTGATTTTCATCACCCTTGATCGCCCGCCTGATAGTATCGCGGTATTCACCGTTCCATTCCGTCCAGAGCACCGGGAAATTACCGACCTGATATCCTCCTTCGCCCACATCCCACGGCTCGGCAATAAGCTTCACCTGCGATATAACCGGATCCTGGTGAACTATATCGAAAAACGCCGCGAGTTTATCGACTTCGTGTAACTCCCGCGCCAGGGCGGAGGCAAGATCGAACCGGAATCCGTCGACATGCATTTCGTTTACCCAGTAGCGGAGACTGTCCATAATGAGCTGTAAAACCTGCGGTTGATTAACATTCAGACTGTTTCCCGTACCGGTATAATCCATATAATAACGCGGATTGTCTTTTACAAGATGATAGTACACCGTATTATCAATACCGCGGAAACTCAGTGTCGGACCAAGTTCGTTTCCTTCGGACGTATGATTATACACGACGTCAAGGATAACTTCGATACCGTGACTGTGTAGAATCTTCACCATTCCTTTAAACTCTCGGACCTGTTCCCCCCTATTGCCCGCGCTGACGTATCGCGATGTCGGTGAGAAAAAGTTCGTGGTATTGTACCCCCAGTAATTGCTGAGTCCTCTATCAACGAGGTGTTTATCATTCAGAAAATCGTGAACCGGAAGGAGCTCGATTGCCGTAATGCCGAGCTCGTTCAGATGATTGATAAACGGTTCCGATGCGATACCGGCATAGGTCCCGCGGAGCTCTTCGGGAATTGCGGGATGTAATTTTGTGGCGCCTTTGACATGCGCTTCATAGATAACCGTCCGGTGCCACGGGGTTTTCGGATGGCGGTCGTTTCCCCAGTCGAAGGATGGATCGATGACGACACACTTCGGCATGCCCGGCGCGCTGTCCTGTTCATCGAACGAGAGATCTTTTTGATCGTTCTCGAATTGATAACCGAAAACGTGTGTCTTCCAATCCACCTCGCCGGCAATCGCTTTTGCATACGGGTCGATGAGCAATTTATTGGGATTGAAGCGATGTCCCTTCTTTGGTTCAAACGGACCGTGTACCCGATAACCGTATAGTTGCCCGGGCTTGATGCCGGGCAAATATCCATGCCACACAAAAGCGGTGACTTCTTTTAACGGAATACGTTCGTTTTCTTTTTTCGCATTTCTGTCATCGAAGAGGCAGAGCTCTACGTTCGTTGCATTCTCCGAATACAATGCGAAGTTAACACCTTCACCATCCCAGGTTGCACCGAGAGGATAAGGTTGACCGGGTAATATTTTTCTCGACATAGCTTATATAGATTTATACTTCATGAATTTTGTAAAATACGTTCGGAGATGAACCCGACGAAGCATCATGATTACCGCGTACCGGCATGGTTATGTTCTTTTATTATTTAATTTTAGAAAACACATTATCAAATGTGTTTTTTATCTCATTCCACGTATTCTCCGTCCCTTCTTTCAACTCTTCCCATGCCTCCTCCGATGCCTGCTTCAATTCACGAATCTTACTTTCGGCTTCATCGCGTTTCTTTCGGAGTTTCTCAATCTCTTTCGAATACATAATCCTGGTATCTGCGTCAACTCTGTCGGCTTTTGCCTCGAGCCGGGCTATCTTTGCCTGCCACTCTTTCAATTGAGCAGTGAGTTTATCGATATATGCTTCTTTTTTACTCATTTTTCACCTCATTATTAAATAATTTTTTTAAACTGCACACAATAATATAATTTATACAAGTATACAAGCAAATGCAAGAAAGTCACGATTTGCCCGATATGCCCTTCCCTTCGCCCTGTTTTTCAAAGGATATGCCTGGAGTTTGATTTCTCCGAAGATCGTAATATCGATTTTACAAAGCAGACTCGATCTACAACGGCCAGAATATCGGAAGAAGCAGAAAAACTATCGCCATAACAACTACTGAAAGCGGGAGACCCAATTTAACATAATCGACAAACCGGTATCCGCCGGGTCCCATAACGAGCAGGTTTGCGGGATGCGCTATCGGGCTGTGAAAGCTTGCCGATGCGGCAACAGCAATAGCCATCATAATCGAA
>SLQE01000318.1 GCA_007131635.1 Bacteroidota bacterium
ATAAGAAGATTCACATTATCGCGCCGCCATTCACCGATATTTGTAAACCCCCTGTTGTGTTCAGTAAACGTTACATCATCCTGGTTTGTAATCTGATTCGGGGGATACGGATAAAAATAATCGTCGAAGTGGACACCGTCGATATCGTACCGCCGGACGACATCCGATACGATTTTTGTGACAAACTCGCGTACCTGCGGTAAACCGGGATCAAGGAACTTAAAATTACTTATCTGAATAGCCCAATCCGGATTCTGGACTGTGACGTGGTTGTCCGCAAGAATATAGCTACCGACATTGCGTTCCGCGCGGTACGGGTTAAACCATGCGTGTATTTCCATCCCCCGTTTGTGTGCTTCTTCGACTGCAAACTCAAGCGGATCGTAGTATGGATCCGGAGCTTTGCCCTGCGTTCCCGTAAGCCAGAACGACCAGGGTTCATACGGTGAATCGTACAGAGCATCGCACTCGGTACGGATCTGAAACATCACCGCGTTGATACCCGATTCCTGCAGTTTATCCAGCATCGTTATAAGTTGCTGCTTCTGGTTAGCTGTACTATGAGAACGCGAATCAGGCCAATCAAGATTGACAACCGTCGCAATCCATGCACCGCGGAATTCCCGTTTGGGAGATGCATGGTCATCAGAAAAAACTGAGGTGCTTAATAATACCGTAACGAAAATACATTGGATCAGTCGCTTCATAATTATCCTTTTTGACATATGATACTGCATTACTATATAACTTATATTTCAAATAATCCCAAATTACCTCCTAACGAACCGATAGCGAGTTGACCGGAATCGACTTCGGGAGGAGAGAATATATATTCATATCCGAAGCTGTAACTCCATGCCATTTCGGATGTATCGAGGTTAAGCGAACAGACCGCACCGCGGATTGTTCCGAAATACATTTCATTCCCAACGAGAACAGGGAATGAATCGAATACCGGTGCGTCGAGTTCGTATTCAAACACCTGCTCACCCGTATATTTATTGAATCCCACCACATGTCCGGTAAGACTGCAAAAATAAACAGTGTCATCCTTAAATACTGCAGAAGAATAACTCGGTTTACAACGGTCGATAATCGGACTTCGCCAGTCATATACAACACCGGCTTCCGGAAATTGCCAGATCGCGTTACCGGTTTCGACATCAAGGCAATGTGTTCTGTAATCGTGAGAAACAAAATAGACGCGTCCGTTATCGATCTTTGGATTCGAGGTCGCCGGTGCAAAGTGAGGAATGTTGATATATTTTTTCCACAGCAATGTGCCTTCCGATGCATCAAGACAATAGAAATACCCATCCCATGAACCGAATAACAACCTCCTGCCGTCATACGCCGGTGTCGCTTTTATCAAATTGCCGGTTTTGAATGTCCATAGAATAGCACCGTTTTCCGGATTAATCGCATAGAGAATTCCTCTTCCCGTGCCGATTACAAGAGCGTTGTCCGTAAACATACCGGTTGCGATCACCGACCCGTCCACGGCAGTTTCCCATTTCGTTTTTCCCGAGGCAGGGTCGAGTGAGGCAATTTTTTCGTCAATACTTCCGAGATAAACAGACCCGTCACGTAAGACCGGCGATGAGAGTATTTCATTCTCCGAAAACTTTTTCTCCCACACGATCCCGCCGTTTTGCCGGTCCACTGCATAGAGCATCCCGTTATTGCATCCGGTGATTACATTATTCCCGGCAAATAACGGTCTGCACTGAATCCCGGCGGATAATTGTCTGATCCACGTAACTCTGCCCGAAGGTTCGGGTATTGTGATGTTGCCCCACATTCTCTTCTGCCGGTATTCTTCTTCCGAAGGAGTAATGAGCATTACTTCGTGATTACCGGGACGAAGAGCTTGTTCTATCAATAGTGTTCCGTTGTGGGGGATGGATGTAACCGGGACACCGTTTAATCTGATTGCGGCTTCTTCCGGATCCGGACCCGGGATTATTACACCCCCATTCCCATGCCGTATGTCCTGAAGGATAATCTTATTCCGTTCGGGCGCTCCTCTTTTTTCTCTTTCGTAATGTATGACATTTCTTTCCTGTAACGTATCATCGACCGGATTTCTGGTAAAATATGTAATTCCGTCTTCACGAAGACGAAATAAATTATAACCGCGCTCAGGGGGCATGGTTGCTCCGCCGGTAATGATATGCGTTCCGTTCACAATTCGTTCCGTAAGTGAATGAACATGTCCCGCAAGAATAACCGGGACATTATGCTTCGCTATTATGTCGAAGAGTGCATATTCGGAACCGATAAACTGTGCGGGGTAACACGGCGGATGATGAAATCCGACGATCGCCGGCTTACCGTCAATCTTTTTCAATTCGCTTTCAAGCCATGCAAGTTCAAACGGATCAATATAGCCGTATTGCTCGAGCAGCACTGAAGAATCGATCAGGAAGACCGAAGCGTAATTTGTATGGATTGCCCAATGGGTGTCGCCGTAGGTATCCCTGAACGCTTTACGTCCCGATCGACTCCACCGTGAATCATGATTACCCATGACATTGTAGTACGATAGTCCGGATTCTTCCATGATCTCATAGTTTTCGGCAAGTTCCTCCTCCCAGCCAAACTCGGTTATATCCCCGGTAACGGTGACAAACTCTATATCGGGGAAATTTTTTCTTATGTCCCGTAAAACAAATCGTAAACTTTCGGCAGCACGTTCGGTACCGTTGTGCGTATCCGTGGTATGCACGAACCAAACTTCATCATCTTTCCCGGGCAGCAGCGGGGTTGCAAGGAACAGCAGTGCCGCACCGCCGAGTGATTTTTTAATAAATAAGCGACGCGTTAATCTTTTCATATCGATCCCGATTAAGGTTAATAATTACAGCCGGCAGTATTCCTCATCGTAATAAAACCATAGGAATGCTTTTTGAAAAACCATCTTTCGTGACCAGCGTGCAATAATAAAACCCGCTGGCATACGCGGTTGCATTCCATGTGATCTTGTAAAAACCGGCACTCTGGTGTACATTTACAAGCGTATCAATATGTTGTCCGACAGCATTATAGACATTCAGACGAACATGAGCAGTCTCGGGTATGTCATACCTGATCGTCGTTACCGGATTAAAAGGGTTGGGATAGTTTTGATG
>SLQE01000469.1 GCA_007131635.1 Bacteroidota bacterium
CCGATCCCTGAGGAAGAGGCGGGCCGGCGTTTTGCGGGACTTGCATCTGAGCATGATTTTGTTTTATTTGAATACTTTCTAACCGACCACGCAGGTCACAAACAGGATATGAGAAACGCCGTTCGCATTCTTGAGCGGCTTGACGGTTTTCTGCACGGCTTCCGTGATGCAATGGATGAATCGACCCTCCTTGTCATGACGAGCGATCACGGGAATATCGAAGACCTGCGAACGAGAACGCACACACGCAACAAGGTGCCGCTATGGGTGTATGGTGACGACAGTGCGCAATTTATACAGGGCTTGACATCGATTACTGATCTTGCATCACAAATTCTACGCCGGTTACACGTAGCATAAGGAAGTACATCTATGTCAATGCAGGACGATATCCTGAATCGTGCTGCAAGTGTGCGGGGCCGACCTGCCGTCATTGTAGTCGTTGCCTTTATAGCGGGGATACTGCTCTCCTATGTATTCTCATTGCCGCTCTATGCCTTACCGGTACTGTCGGTTGTGTTTCTAATCTCCTCAGTAGTCTTTTACCGAAAATCCATTTTTGGTTTCCTGATTCTATCCCTGTTCTTTATCCTGGGTTTTTCAAAGCACACGATTGAAAATAATTTTTCCCGGAATCCGTCGGTTGCCATGTTTGCTGAACCCTCGCGCAATGTACTCGCGTGGGGGGCAATCGTTGATCGTCCGCGTATCAGGGAAGACAGAGCACGGTTCATTCTTCGCGTCGATTCGTTATTCGACGGGACAAAGAAATTTCACACGACGAGCGATCTTCTGGTTACCGTTACACCCGATGAGAGGTATGACCGGGGATTACTATCGGTCGATTACGGGAAGTATGTACTGGTACACGGTTTCATTAATCTGCCCGCAGGTCGGAGAAATCCGTATGAACCCGATTTTAACCGGTATCTCGAACTCCATAACATCGATGCTCTTCTGTATGTCCGCGGACACTACAATATTGAAATACAGGGGTACGGCAGCACGAACCGGTTCGTTACCCGCTTTATCCTCCCGGTACGAAAATATATTTCCGGAGCGATCGACAGGAATCTGACCGGAGAGCGCGCGCATTTTCTGCGCGGATTGCTGCTCGGCGATCGCAGCCGTATCAGCGACGATGTGCGGGAGACTTTTATCATAGCCGGTGTTATCCATGTCCTCGCCGTCTCGGGATTGCATGTGGGGATCATGACGGTTATCTTCTTTTCGATTTTCGGATTTGTAAGGGTGCCGCGCAGAGCGAGAATACTGTTGACAATTGCCGGACTTATTATATTCATGTTTGTCACCGGGGCGGCGCCGTCGGTCGTGCGTGCGACGATTATGGCATCGATCGTTCTGTTCGGATTTATTCTTGAGAGAAAAAGTGATATATACAATTCGATTGCAGTCGCCGCGCTCATTTTGCTTTTCTACGATACCCGTGAATTGTTCAATCCTTCGTTTCAATTATCATTTGCGGCGGTGCTATCGATCGTGTACCTGTACCCGCGATTCTGGAACGGCGTGAAACGAAAATTCCCCTCGCTTGAGGAGAAATGGCTCGCGCGCTATTTTATACAATTGTTCTTAGTATCCTGCGCGGCTCAGATCGGAACGCTGCCGTTCACGGCATTTTACTTCGAGCGGATCAGTATCGCCTCTTTTGGTGCAAATCTTTTTGTCATCCCTGGAATATTTTTCGTGGTGTCGTTCGGATTTGCATCGGTCATTCTCGGCCTGTTCAGCTCGTTTCCGGAACAGATATACGGCTATGTAACGGATTATCTGTTATCCGCAATTTTATGGTCGATTGAGCGGGTCTCACAACTTTCCTTCGCTTCGGTTGAGGTTTATCAATTCGGTATCCTTGACGGATTACTGTTTTATTCGATCATCGCAGTCCTGGTCCACATTACCCGTCCTCGGCTTTTCCGGCGGTCCTTTCTGGTATGTCTGGCAGTGCTCAACATTTACGTTATCGAATACAATGTTTCGTTTAATCCGGAAGAAAATCGGTCGCATCTCAGTGTAACGATGCTGGATGTAGGACAGGGTGATGCGATATTTATTGAATTCCCCGACGGCAAGACGATGCTCTACGACGCCGGTCCGCGCACGATGACATACGATGCCGGGGAGAGGATCATTGTCCCGTTCCTGAAACGGCACGGAGTGCGGTATATCGATGCTGTGGTGATTTCACACGCGCACGGGGATCATTACGGCGGACTCGAAGCGGTGCTGCGTGAGATCGATGTCGGTACCATATATGATACTGAGCAACCGGCATCGGGTGGCTGGTATAGAGATCTTTACCGGAAGATTGAAGCAAAGGAAATCCGGGTAAGGTATTTGCGGGCGGGGGATATGATAGATGGATTCGATAACGTACGGATATACGTCCTGCATCCCGCACCGGGGTTCATTCAAAAAGTTGACAGCGACCGGCATCTGAATATGAACAATGCATCGATCGTACTGATGATTATGTACGGGGATACCCGCATACTTCTCACCGGCGATGCCGAACGCGATGCGGAGAATGGGATGATCCGGAGATACGATGATTTCCTCCGGGCGGGGATTCTCAAAGCCGGTCATCACGGTTCAAGGACAAGCAGCACCGGACCGTTCGTTGATACGGTATCACCGCATACGGCTCTTATATCGGTGGGCCGTATGAATCGATTCAATCATCCGGGCGATGAGGTCATCCGGAGATTTGAGGAGAATGATATCTCGATATATCGTACTGATCTTGACGGTGCGGTTATTGTGAGAAGCTGCGGGAGGGAGCTTTCTGTTAAGACAATGAGATGAGGGGGCATGGGGCATGGGGCTTGGAGACCGGGAGACTTGGGGACTTGGAGACATGGAGACTCGGGGACCAGGAGACTGCTAAAATTTTGTAATTTTATATTGTTTATTTCCTATTTCCTATTTCCTATTTCCTATTTCCTATTTCCTATTACTCTCCTTACTCTCCATCGTGCGGTCTCCAAGTCTCCACGTCACCAAGTTCCCAAGTAAAATTGTAGTATCAAGTCACCTATCCAATATCTTGACTTTGCTCAATTAATTATATAGTATATCATAAATTTAACACCAGTTCTGGATAGC